>CAIXHI010000155.1 GCA_903919215.1 uncultured Acidimicrobiaceae bacterium | reverse complement strand
TGCTGGTCCCGCCGTCGGCCAACGGCGTCAGCTGCATCAGCATCGGCTACTTCGTGCCCGAGGGCCAGGCCGTCATCTGGCGTGGCCCCATGTTGCACAAGGCGCTCGAGCAGTTCCTGGCCGACGTGTTCTGGGACGAGCCCGACTTCCTGCTCATCGACATGCCGCCCGGCACCGGCGACATCGCACTCAGCCTCAGCCAGTACCTACCCCGCGCCGAGGTGTACGTGGTCACCACGCCGCAGCCGGCTGCGCAAAAGGTCGCCGCGCTGTCAGCCGCGATGGCAGCGAAGGTGAACCTGCCCGTGAAGGGCATCATCGAGAACATGAGCTGGTTCGTCGGCGACGACGGCAAGCATTACGAGATCTTCGGTTCCGGTGGCGGTCAGGAACTCGCCGACTCGCTCGGCGTGCCGCTGCTCGGCCAACTGCCGCTCGTGCCCGAACTGCGTGAGGGTGGCGACAACGGCACCCCGATCACGGTGGCCGACCCCGAGAGCGAGTGTGCCAAGGCATTCCAGGAGATTGCCCGCCGCATCGCCGCCGAGTTGAAGCCGAAGAAGATCTTCAGCTCTGCCCTCAAGGTCAACTGACCAGCTCCTCCTTGCGCCACAATGGCGCTATGCCACGTCTGTTCATCGCTGTCTGGCCGCCCGAGGAGGTGGCCGAACAACTCCGCGAACTGCACCGCAAAGAACAACGCGGCGTTCGTTTCGTCGACCCCGACAACTGGCATCTCACCTTGCGCTTCCTCGGCGAGGCCGACCCTCGCGAGGTCGTCGCCGCGCTCGACGGTGCGACGTTGCCGGCGGCATATGTCAGCCTCGGCCCGGCGGTCGATGTGCACTTCGATCGTGCGCTCGTGGTGCCGGCGAGCGGGCTCGACGACTTGGCGCACGTGGTGAACGAGTGCACGAAGGGCATCGGCGAACCGCCGCGCAAGCGATTCGCCGGGCACCTCACGATCGCTCGCGTGCAGCGCGATGTGCCCATGCCGCGAGTACTCGGTGCATATGTGCGCGCGGAGTTCCCTGTGCGCGAGATAGTGCTCGTGCAGAGCTGGCTCGAACCGCAGGGCGCCCGATATGCGACGCTGGAGACCTGGCCGGTCGATGGTTGGCAACACGACCGAGGTGCGGGCGCAGCTGGACATTGAGTTGATGCCGACACCGAAAGTCCAGCAGGATGTGCGAATGAGCGGTCGCAATCGAGATGACTGGGAGCCTTGGCTGGCACGCCTCCGCACCGAGAGAGCGAAATCGTTGGAGATGGGCGGCCCCGAGCGGCTCGAACGTCACCGTGCTACAGGCAAGCTCAATGTCCGGCAACGTATCGAGCTGCTGTTCGACCCGGGCACGTTCAACGAACTCGGCAGCCTCGTCGGCAACAAGACCGATCTGCCCGCTGACGGTTTCGTCTGCGGATTCGGTCTGGTGGAAGGCCTGCCGGTCGCCGTCGGCGCCGAGGACTTCACGATCAAGGCCGGGTCCGTCGGCCCGGGAGGCTCCTACAAGCGGCACCGCATCGCCGAACTCGCCGTTCAGGAAGGTGTGCCGATCGTCTGGATGAAGGAAGGCGCGGGAGCTCGCTTGGGCGTGCGCACCTCCACACCGGCGCGCACTCCGAACGACCTCGAGCCGATGGCGGATTGCCACGGAAATGTTCCGGTGGTGTGCCTGATCCTTGGCGTCTCCGCCGGTCATGGCGCCCTCACCGCTCCGATGGCCGACTTCACCGTGATGACCAAGGGTGCAGCGTTGTTCACTGGCGGACCCGACCTCGTCCGGGCCGCGACCGGCGAGGATCTCACCGCCGAGGAGTTGGGCGGCTGGCAGGTGTGCGTCGAGCAAGCGGGCACGGTGCACAACGTTGCCGAGAACGACGCCGAAGCGATCGCCATGGCACGCGACTACCTGTCCTTTTTCGTGCGCTCAACGGATCCCCACGTGACGAAATGGGGGGCGGACGTCGTTGATGGCAGCGACAGCGGCCCACGCGAAGTGCCCGAACTGTTGGACATCATCCCACCCGGCCCGCGGACGCCGTACGACGTGCGCGATGTGATCCGGGCGCTCGTCGACGATGGCAACTACTTCGAAGTGCAGCCGCTGTGGGGCACCCCGATCAGCGTCGGCTGGGGTCGCCTTGGTGGGCGAACCGTCGGCTTCGTCGCCAACAACCCGGCACGCCGTGCAGGTGCCCTGGACACTCCCGCCGCGATCAAGGCCACCGACTTCCTCGGCATCGCCGACACGTTCGGTCACCCGGTGATCTTCCTGCTCGACAACCCGGGCGTGCTTGCCGGCTCGCAAGCCGAACGCTCAGGGGTGCTGAAGTGGGGCGGGAGGATGTACCTCGCCGGACGCAACCTGCGCACGCCGAAGATCAGCGTGCTGATTCGCAAGGGCTTCGGCTTCGGCCTGGTGACGATGGCGCACATGCCGCACGACCGCCAGACGCTCACGCTCGCGCTCCCGAGCGCGAACATTGCCAGCATGCCGGCGCAGAGCGGCGGCAAGACCGCCAACCTCGACGACGACACCCGCGAGAAGATGGAACGAGCACAGCGCGGTGGCCCCTACGGTCTGGCCGATCGCCTCGGTGTCGACGAAGTGGTGCACCCGGCAGAGTTGCGCAACGCACTGATCCACGGGCTCACCATTAGCGCGCAACGACCTCGCCCTCGTTGGTAACGACTATTCGTGCCGTAGTGCTTCGACCGGGTCGAGGTTCGCGGCACGGCGTGCCGGCAACCGGCCCGCCAGCATCCCGATACCGGTGGTCACCGCGATCACCAGCAGCGCCAGACCCGCCGGCACGCTGATCACATCGCGAGCGGTCACCCCGTTTTCGGCCAGTTGCCGATTGAGGATCGAGTTCAACAACGCGGCGACCCCGAACGACACGGCGACCCCCAGCACACCCCCGAGGAAGCCGAGCACGCCAGCCTCGACGGTGAACAGTCTGCGGATGGTGCGTTTGGTGGCGCCGATGGCGCGCATGATGCCGATCTCGCGAGTGCGCTCGAGCGTGGCCATCACCATCGTGTTGATCACACCGATGGCGGCCACGAACAGGGCGATCGCCCCGATGCCACCGAGCACAGCCCCAATGACCGTGAACGTCTGCTCCTGGTTCGCGATCTCGTCCTTCCCGGCGGCGACCCCGACGCTCAACTTCTGGGCAGCGATCACCACCGCATCGACATGCTTGGTGCTGTCGACGTCGAGGTACACCGAGGCATAGCCGTTGCGGTCCAGATCGTTCTGCGATGTACAGGTCGGTTGGGTGTTCTGACCGCCGCCCGTGCACTGCTCGAAGGTGGGTATGAACGTCCGCGCCGAGTTCAGCGTCACTTCCATCTGTGCGCCGTCGGTCGTGATGACGCCCACGACGGTGAGCGTCACCGGCGCCTTGTTGGTCTGGTTGCCCATGTCCTTGCGCGGCGTGAGCGTGATCGGCGAACCGAGGGCGCTGTCGTACGCGCCGCGGAAGCCGAGGTTGTTAGCCACGTCGGTGGAGATCACGATGCCAATGCCATCGTCACCTGGTTCCAGCTGGCGACCGGCGGCGACATCGCGGGTGATCGTGCCGTTCGGTTCGTAGGCCACCATGTTCGTGTTCTTGAGCGTCAGCACCGTCGTGCCAGCCTCGACAGAGTCGAAGTAGCCGAATGACGTCAGTGGGGTCGCGTGACGCACCCCCGGGATCGCTGCCAGCCTGGTCACCATCTCGTCGGTGAGCTTCACCCCACTGCCATCGGTCCAGTTCGCCCATGTGGACTCGCGGTAGTCCAGACCGGGTGTGGGCGTAACGATGACCCGCCGGTCCTCACCGGTCTTCTGAAACGAGCTGGTGAGAAAACTCTTTGCACTCGTCACCAACGACAACATCACGGTGACCGACACCGCGCCGACGACGATCGCGAAAATGGTGAGACCCGAGCGGAGCTTCTGCCGGCTGAGGTTGCGCCAGCCGGTACGGAACTGATCGTGCAGTTTCATCGTCCACCTACCCGCTCGGTGACCTTGCCGTCGACAATCGTCAGTACCCGTGTGGCGCGCTCGGCCACACCGGTGTCGTGAGTGATCACGATGAGCGTGATGCCATCCTCCCGATTGAGGCGAGCCAGTTCCTCCATCACCTCGACACCGCGGGCCGAGTCGAGGTTGCCCGTCGGCTCGTCGGCAATCACCACCGACGGGTTGTTGACCAACGCCCTCGCGATCGCGACCCGTTGTCGTTGACCACCCGAGAGTTGTGTGGGCCTGTGGTGCGCCCGATCAGCGAGGCCCACCTTCTCCAACGCGGCCAAACCCGCTCGGCGACGTTCCTTCTTGCGCCCCACACCGCCGATCACGAGTGGCGAGATCACATTCTCCAGCGCGGTCTCGTGCACCTGCAGGTTGAACGACTGAAATACGAACCCAACGTGGCTGTTGCGATACGCCGACAACTGCTTGTCCCTGGCTGTTGCCAGGTTCATACCATCGACCACCACCTGCCCAGAGTCAGGTCGGTCGAGGCCGCCGATCACATTCGCCAGCGTCGACTTCCCCGAACCCGATGGTCCGGCGATCGCCACGAAGTCACCGGCCTCGATGGTGAGCGTGACACCGTCGAGCGCCTTCACCACTTCATCGCCCAGCCGGTACGTCTTCGTGAGACCCGTGCATTCGATGAGCGCCATGTGCCCTCCCCCAATCGCTCGACCAACTGTAGATGAGCAGGTGGTGCCTGTGAGACTGCGACCGATGATGGTTGGACATGTGGCGTACGAAGCGGTCGCGGCATCCCGAGCTGGGCGCGGTGCGATGCACCGCCACGCTGCGCATGAGTTCATCGAACAGTTGGCCACCGACGACAACCTGTTCCTCGACATGGATCGCTTCCCGTGGCCCGGTGCGCAGCCCACGGACGCGGACGTCCGCGCAGCCCGGCACACGCTGGTCGAGTTCGGCATGGGCATCAGCGGGCGCGTTGCCGAGCCGTACTCGTTGGCCGCGTGGCTCGACGCCGCTCGGGTGCGTTCACACCGTCATTACCGCTTGTTCTCCGACCAGGGGCCGTGGACGCGTGCGGTCATGTACCGCGACGGCTACCTCAGCCAAATCGTCGACGACTTGTATCGCTGTCTGGAGATCGCCCACAGCGTGATGCCGCACGTGCATCACCTCGTCGAGCGCACGTACGTTGAGGCGATCGAGCACGACTCGACGAAGTCGCTGCACTGGCTGATGGAGCTACCCGATCCAGCCGGCTTCCACCTCACCGCGATCCACGACTTGGCGGACCGAGAGCACGGCCGACCCGGCCGCAGTCTGGATCACCTGCGGCCCGCCGACGAGTAGTGGTGCGGAACGCTTTGTGACGCGCCACAATCGGGGCATGGTGGCGCACGATCGCTGGCAACGAATGGCTGTGGTGCCCGCGTGCATCCTCGTCGTGGCTGCGCTCAGCGCCGGCTCGGTCGCACGACGGGGCCACGAGATCGGTTACCACACCGTCACCATCTCCGAGTTACTCGCGTCAGCCGCGCACTAGCCGCCAACACCGCAAGTCGGCGTTCGGGCCCGGACCGGTCTGCTGCCAGCGCCGACTTGAGCCGGGCTGCGACAAGTTGGCGTTCAGGTCCGGACCGGTCTGCTGCCAGCGCCGACTTGGGTCAGTCGCCCCAGTGGCGCTGCTCGAGGAACGGGTCGCCATACATGTGGTAGCCGTTCTGTTCCCAGAACCCGGGCTGATCGGAGGAGCGCAACTCCAGCGTGCGCACCCACTTGGCGCTCTTCCAGAAGTACAGGTGGGGCACGACGATGCGCACCGGGCCGCCGTGGATCGGCTCGATGTCCTCACCCTCGAACGCATAGGCGACGATCGCTTCGTCGGCAACGATGTCGGCCAACGGCAGGTTCGTGGTGTAGCCGTACTCAGCGTGTTCCATCACGTGCGTGGCGCCCGCCTGCACCTCGGCGCGTTCGAACAGATCGCGCACGCGCACACCGGTCCAGGTGGTGTCGAACTTGCTCCACTTGGTGACGCAGTGGATGTCAAAGGTGAGCGTCACAGCGGGCATCGCCTTCAGTTCGTCGAGGCCGATGGTGAACGGCCGGCCGACGAGACCGGTGATGGTGAGGTTCCACTCGCCCGGCGCGTAGGTGGGCACGTCGCCGACGTGGAGCACCGGAAAGCGGTCGGTGAGGTACTGACCCGACGGCAGTCGGGCAGGGTCGTAGCCCTTGGCCGCTACCTCATCTCGGTTGCGATCGAAGAATCCCATCGGGGCAGTCTGCCGGAACCCGACCGCGTAAGGTACGGCGCATGAGCGATCTGCCTCCCCCGCCGCCGAACATGTCACCCCCGCCCGGATATGTGCCCTACGGCGGCGGTTTCAACGCACCGATGGGCGGCTTCCGGCGGGTCGGCACGCTGGGCAAGTGGCTCGTAGGCCTGGTCGGCGTGAACCTCGTCGCTCAGGCCGCGCTCGTGTTGGTGCAGTTCTCATTGAAGACCGCGGCGAAGGACTTCCTCGCCAACGGCGACATCTCGCAGTTCGATACCAAGCTTGCGGCCTACGTGGGTGTCGGGCTGGTCGTCACCCTCATCGGCGTGGCCCAGCTCGTCCTCCTGTGCATCTGGACGTGGCGGATGGCGAAGAACGCCGAGTCGCTCGGTCGTCAGCCGCTGAGGTTCCGCCCCGGCACCACCATCGCGATCAACATCCTCGGTGGATGCACACTCGGCATCATGCCGTTCCTGATGTGGCGCGAGCTCTGGCAGGCCTCCGACCCCGAGGTCGCTGCCGGAGACCCCAACTGGAAGCGCAACGTCTTCTCGCCGCTGATCGCCGTGCACCTTGCGCTCACACTGGCTGCTGTGGCCGCTGGTCTGGCAATGGGTGTGGGCGGCCTCAGCCCGGTTCGCTCGAACGGCACCCGCGACGACATCGCCAAGAACATCACCGACAAGCTCACGTTCGTCGGGCTCACGGGCGCACTCTCGATCGCTGCTTCTGTCGTGTTCCTGCTGCTGGTGCGCGAGTTCACCGCCCGCCACACCTCGGCGACCGGCGAGGCCTGATCCCCCCATGCTCTATCTCGTGCGCCATGCGAAGGCCGGCAGTCGCAGCACATGGGTGGGCGACGACCGTGAGCGTCCGCTCAACGACGCTGGCCGCCTGCAAGCGGCGGCGCTCGCCACGCGCCTCAGCCCACTCGTCACCGGGAGACTGGTCAGCAGCCCCTACCTGCGCTGCATGGAGACGCTGGCGCCGTTGGCCGCGGCGCTGTCGATGACGGTTGAAGCCGACGAGCGGTTGGCAGAGGAGACCGGTTTCGCCGGCGCGCTCACACTGTTGTCGACGCTGCCCGAGGGCAGCGTCTTGTGCAGCCACGGCGACGTGATCCCCGACACGATGGAGGCGCTCGAACGACGCGGGTGCGCGTTCGCGGGAGCGCCTGATTGGCGCAAGGCCAGCGTGTGGGTCTTGGGGCGCGAAGCGTCGGGGGCGATCACCCGCGCTGCCGCCTGGCCGCCACCCATGTCCGCTGGGGTCTGAGCACTCCGTTAGTTTCGCAGCATGAACATGATGCCGCCGCCGTCGCCTCGACGCCGCCGCCGCCGCCTGGTTACACCGCGTATGCCGTCGCCTCGACGCCGCTGTATGCCGGTTTCGGTTCCCGCCTCGGCGCGTACATCATCGACGGTCTCGTAGGACTGCTGTTCGCTGTTCCGGCCATCGCCGCGTTGTTCGCCGGACCCAAGCACATTGATACCTGCACGATCAACCACGAAGTCCGCCTGTGCAACGTGCCCACGCCTGCGACGGTCGGTGCCACGGTGGCCCTCGGTGCGGTGGCCGCAGTGATCTACATCGTGTTGTACTGCCGGCGCGTGGGCCGTGGCCAGAGTTGGGGTCAGCAAGCCGTTGGCATTCGCGTCGTCGATGCAGAGACCGGTCAGCCGATCGGCACCGGTCGCGCTGTCGGCCGTTTCTTCGGTCGTTATCTGTCGGCGGTCCCCTGCTATCTCGGCTTCCTCTGGATGCTGTGGGACAGCCGCAAGCAGACCTGGCACGACAAGCTGACCAACAGCCTCGTCGTGCGCGGCTGACCGTCGCGTCAGTTGCTGTAGCAGCGGAACGAGTTGCCGTCGCGGTAGCAATGGTCGGTAGTGCTGATCCAGATCCAGAATGCAGCGCACCCGACGACGAGGATGATGCCGATCACGACACCGGCAATCGCCATACCCCGGCCACGACGCTGACCGTCCTTGGTTTGGCCCAGACCGATGAACCCGAAGATCGCACCAAGTACGCCGGGAATCTGGAAGAACCAGAAACACGGAACGAGGCCCACCAGGCTGAGCACCATGCCCGCAATCGCCATGCCACTGTTGGTGTTCTGCACAGGAGGGCCGGCCGGGTATGGCTGGTAGCCAGTCGGCGGCGGCTGATAACTCGGCGGCGGCTGGAAACCGCTGGGCGGACCGGGGGGCGGAGGCGGGGGCGTGCTCATAGTGCGGACGTTAGTCCTGCCAGGTCAGGTCGTCGGCGTGGAGGTGGGAGAACCGAGTTGCAGCTCGGCGACGAGCTGCTCGATCTGCCCCTTCAACATCGCCGGTGGGTTGGCGTTCAGACATGCCACCCCTTCGCTGACACCCGTGGCCGCGTCCGGCGGATCGAGGAAGCGCCCGGAGGCGACAGCGAGGAAACAATGCGCGTCGGCGTAGGTGGGGTCGATCTCGATCGCGTGACGCAGCTCGGGCAACGCATCGATCATCATCTGCGCGTCACCCGACGAGCGGCCGGCCAGCACCTTCAACCATGCGCCGTAGGTGATCGCCTCCACGTTGTCAGGCTCGATCGCCAGCACCTTGGCGTACGCCTCCAGCGAGGCCTTCGGGTCGGCGCCCATCGACTGGCGGGCAGTGGCGAGTTGGATCGCCACCTCGTCGGCCGGTTCGCCACCCGTCAGCGACTGCCCCGGCAACCGCTGCCCGGCCGAGTTGGCGACGAACAGACCCAGCGCCACGGCAACCACCAGCGTGCCGCCAATGATCGCCACGCGACGCCACCAAGGACGCTGCTGTTTCGGCACGAGCGAGCTGCGGCCATCCTCGATCTCGCGCAGCACGGCCGCAGCGCGGGCCACATACCCGTCGCGCAAAGTGGTGTAGTCGTGTTCGTCGACATCGCCGGCAGCGTGTTCGGCCTCGATGTCGCGGATACTGCGCAGCAGGAACGAACGCTCATCCTCCAGCTCCGCCAACCGATCAGGATTCACGACGCCGGCTCCTCGGCCGCCGCCGCATCCTCCGCGGCCAGCGCTGCGTCCACACGCGCACGATCTGCGGCGTCGGGCACGGTGTCGACGTTGGTGCGCCACTTGCGGAACGAGAAGAACAGACCCACTCCCGCGCACACCAGTGCCACACCGGGGATCACCCACACCAGGCTCTCGAACCCACTTGCCCGCGGCAGCAACTGGGTCTTGGCCCCGAACTGCTGGACGATGTAGGCGATGATCGCGTCGTCACTGGCGTCGGTGGCGCTGACCTGGTTCTTGATCTCGGCACGGATGCTGGCCGACGCCGTGTTGCGCGATTCGTAGACGGTCTCGCCGTTGCAGATCGGGCACGCGAGCTGCTTGCTGATCTCCTCGACGCGCTCCTCGGGTGTGCGCGCACCGGCATCGCGGGTGACGCCGTAGGCGAGGCAACCCGCCACCACGAACACCAGCAGCACCCAACCGGGCCACCGTTTGACGGACGATGCAGCGATCATTGGGCTCCGTACACGTTGCGTTCTTGCTGCACCAGCAGCGCGAGCGTGACCGAGTCGATGGGGCCGGCCCAGCGCACGCGCACGATTCCATCGGGATCGATGATGAACGTCTCGGGTACCTGGGCCACACCAAAGGCGACGTTGACCAGACCGTCGTCATCGAGCACGACCGGCCAGTTGCCACCACGCTCGGCGAAGAACACCTTGATCTCCTCGGCCGAATCCGGCGGCTGGTCGATGGCGTACAACTCGGCGCCGTCGGCTCCCAACGTCGCCTGCTGCTGAACGAACGCCACCAGCTCGGGGTGCTCGGCCTTGCACGGCACACAGCGAGAGTTGAAGAAGTTGACCACGACCCAGCTGCCCTTGCGTCGCGACAACTCGAACGTCGCACCATCGGCGGTGGTGCCGCGTACAGCAGGCGCTGGCTTGCCGATCAGCGGACTCTCGACGAGACCGAGCGTGTCCGTGGGGCCCGAGGAACTGGTGGCCAGCACCCAGAACAGCGAGCCAAGCACGAGCGCGACGGCGAGCGCGATGAACGGCGCGACCGGACGGCGACGCTGCGGCTCGACGACCTCGACGCTTTCGACGTCAGACACTCGACACCTCATCGAGCGGGATGGGCGCGCTGACCGCATCGGTGGGGCGCCGACGGTTCTTGCCGGGGAACGCAGCGAGCAGCGTGCCGAACGCGCACAACATGCCGCCGACCCACAACCACACGACCATTGGCTTGATGAACACCTTGATCTTCGCCTCACCCGTGCTGGGCTTCGAGCCGTTCTCCAGCGTGAGGTAGATGTCTTCCACGAACGACGACTTCACGCTCGGCGTGGGCACGTCCATCCCGAATGCCGTGTACTTGCTGATCGCCGGCGCGTACGCCTGGCCGCCGTCGATCGAGATCTCGGCCTTGATGCCCACCGTGCGCGGGGTGGTGAAGTCGACCACATCGAGCACCGTGAACGTGTGTCCGGCGAAGCTGACCGTCTCACCCTTCATCACCGTGAACTCGGCCGAGCGCGTGTAGCTGTTCGATGCCGCGAGCGCGACCGCGATGATGATCACCCCAAGGTGCACCACCATGCCGCCGTTCGTGCGCCCCAGCAGGCCGCGGTAGCCCTGGCGGCGGGTGGCCAGCACCAACTGGCGGATGGATGCGCCACCGGCGAACCCGGCGAATGTGAATGCCAGCAACGGGGCGAGGCCCGTGGCGCCGAGGAACACCGACAGTGCCAGCGTGCCCGCACCGCACCACGCAGGCCAGAACAGTCGGTCGCGCAGCAGTTCGCCGGACGCCTTGCGCCACGGCAGCGCCGGGGCAACGGCCATCAGGAACAGCAGCACCAGGCCGATCGGCTGGCTCATCGTGTCGAAGAACGGCGAGCCGACAGCGATCTTGCGGTTGTCCTTGGCCTCCACGATCAGCGGGAACACGGTGCCCAGCAGGATCACGAAGGCGAACAGCGCCAGCAGGACGTTGTTCGCCAGGAACGCGCCTTCGCGCGAAATGGGCGAGTCGATCGCACCTGGTGAGCGAAGACGATCTCCACGCCAGGCGATGAGGCCCAACGACACCAGCACGACCACACCGAACGCGCCCAGCAGGAACGGGCCGATGGTGCTGTCGCTGAACGCATGCACGCTGTTGACCACACCGCTGCGGGTAAGGAACGTTCCCAGGATGGTGAGCGAGAACGTGGCCACCAGCAGGCTGAGGTTCCAGACGCGCAGCATGCCGCGCCGCTCTTGCACCATCACCGAGTGGATGTAGGCGGTGCCCGTCAGCCACGGCAGGAAGCTGGCGTTCTCCACGGGGTCCCAGCCCCACACGCCGCCCCAGCCGAGCACCTCGTAGCTCCACCATCCGCCGAGCACGATGCCGACAGTGAGGAAACCCCACGCGAACAGCGCCCAGCGGCGGGTTTCCACCAACCAGCCTTCGCCGACGCGGCCGGTGACCAGTGCGGCGATCGCGAACGCGAACGGCACGGTGAAGCCGACGTAGCCGAGGTACAGGATCGGCGGGTGGAACAGCACCAGCACGTGGTTCTGCAACAACGGGTTGGGGCCCTTGCAGCACGCAGTGAAATCTGGCGTCGCTCCAGCGCGGAACGCATCGGTGGGGCCGAGCGCGAGGAAGAAGAAGAACGCCGTGACGAAGAACATCACGACCAGCGCCCATCCCACCAGCGGGTCGGCGAGGCGGGCGCGATAGCGGTGCATGATGATCGCGGTGTACACGGCCAGCAGCAGCAACCACAGCAGGATGCTGCCCTCGAGCGCGCTCCACAGCGCGGTGAAGTTGAACAGCGCTGGCGTGTCGCGCGAGCCGACCCTCTGCACGTAGGCCAACTGCCAGTCGCGTGTGATCAATCCTCGCTCCATCACCACGACGGCGAGGACAGCGCCACCCAAGGCGAGCCACCCGTACGGCATCACGGTCTTGATCAGCCGCTCGTTGCGCAGTCGGATGGCGGCGATGAGTGCCAGCGCGCCGAACAGCGACGCGGCGAAGCCGATGATCAGCGCCGTGTGCCCGAGGAGGCCGTTCAGCCCTTCTGCGAGCATGCCGCTGCCTCTCCGTTGGCCGTAGCCACGCGGTCCTTGTTCTCCTTGTCGTAGTCCTCCGAGTGCTTCACGAGCACCTCGTTGCCCTCGAAGTACTGCGTCCCGTCATCGGCGCCGACGACCTTGCCGGTGATGACCACCGGGATGCATTCCTGGAACAGGCCGGTGGGCTTGCTGCTGAGCACGACCGGCATCGAGGCGCCGTGGAACGTGACGGTGAAGTTCGTGACCGAACCGGCCTTGGAGATGGAGCCCTTGTCGACCACACCCTGGATGCGGATGTTGCGGCCGACGTCGCAGCCGCTCTTGTGACCGATCTCATCGACGTTGCAGTAGTAGTCGATCGCGTTCGTGAGGAACTTGGCGACGAACAGACCACCGGCACCCAGCGCCAACACCAGCACGGCGTAGGCGAACCACGGCTTCTTCTTGCCGCGGGCGGCGGTGGGCACGACCTCGCGAGGCGCAAGGTTCAGATCGCTGTCGGTCGGTTCGCTCACGACCAGGGACGCTCCTCGTTGGGCAGACGCTTGGCCGCCTTGCGCGCTCTGGCGAACATGCCGACCGTGTACAGCGCGATACCGCCGAGCGTGACGACGTAGCTGCCGATCACGTACGGGGCGTGGAGCATGGCGATCATCAGGACTCCTCCCGGCGAGCGGCGAGCGCGAGATCCAGCCCGCGGTCGTCGACCTGGTCGTTCAGGGCGAGCACACGCTGACGGTGAATCACCAGCCACACGTAGAGCAGAGTGAACGAGATCAGACCGATGAACAGGCTGAACAGCATCAGACCGTTCAACTTGCCCTTCTCCACGGTCTCGTTCTGGTGCAACGGGCGCCACCACTTCACACTGAAGTGCACCAGTGGCACTTCCAGCATGGCCAGCAACGCCATCACTGCGCTGCGCTTGGCCCGCTGCTGATGGGTGCCACCGAGGTCGCGCACGGCGAGGTAGCCGATGTAGGTGACGAACAGGAATGCGGTGGTGGTGAGGCGTGCATCCCACGTCCAGAACTGACCCCACGAGATGCGACCCCACAGGCTGCCGCTGACGAGCGTGATCCCCATGAACAACACACCCACCTCGGCGCTGGCACCGGCCAGGCGATCCCACTGCAGGTTGCGTGTGCGCTTCCACAGGTAGGCGGCGCTGGACAGGCCGGTGACGCCGAAGGCGAGATAGGCCAGCCATGCCGACGGCACGTGGATGTAGAGAATGCGCACACCCGTCTTCTGCACCCGATCGTTCGGGGAGAGGAACAGGCCGAAGAGCACCAGCCAGCCGATGCCCACCAACGCAGCGATGCCGAGCGCGCGGGTGAAGCGGGTGGACGTGGGGTGCTTGGCGCGAGCGCCAGACGTGGGGGAGGGAGAAGAAGTCAAGTTCATGGTTATTCGTCGATCAACGAGCCGAAGGCCATCGTTCCCCCGACACCGAACAGGGCGGCGAACAGGATCAGCAGACCGATCCACGGCCAACCGTCACTGGGCGTCGCCCCTTCCGTGCCGAGCGCTGCTTCGGTCGCCCGGGTTGCACCGATCAGAACGGGTGCCACCACCGGGAGCATCAGGAGCGGAAGCAAGGTTTCGCGCCCTTTGGCCCCAGCGGCGAGACCTCCGTAGAGCGTACCGACGAATGCCAGCCCGGTGGTCGCGGCAGCGTAGGTGGTCACCAACAGCACGACTCCCCCGGCATGCACCTCGGTGCGGTACAGCACGACCGCGGCGCCCATCAGCACCAGCTCCAGCACCGCCAGCTGGGCCAACAGCGCCAACGACTTACCGAGGAAGATGCCGGTAGCCCGCACGCCGGCCACCTGCAGGGCATCGAGCGCGCCATCGGCGGTCTCGACCGCGAACGAGCGTTGCACCACCACGAGCAGGCTGAACATCGTGGCCAGCCACACCAGACCAGGTGCCACACGGGTGAGCGTCTGGTCGTTGTCGAGCGCGAAGGCGAACATCACCCTCACCAACGTGGCGAACGGCAGGACCTGGTTGATCAGGATGCGGCTGCGCCATTCGACGCGCAGGTCCTTGGCCGCCACCAGGCGGGCGATGCCCCAGGCGTTCATGCGGCACCTCGAACCTGGCCGCCGACCACTTCTACGACCCGGGTGGCGAGCGCACCGGCCCGTTCCAGTTCGTGGCTGGCCACCATCACTGTCGCCCCGGCAGCGGCAGCTGCGCGCAACGTGTGGTCCAGTTCGTCACGGCCGGCTGCGTCCAACCCGGCGTGCGGTTCGTCCAGCAGCCACAGCTCGGCGCGTCGGGCCACCAGACAGGCCAACGCGGTGCGTCGACGCTGGCCGGCGCTCAGCCGTCCGACCGGTACGTCCATCAGTCGGTTGGCCAGGCCCATCCGTTCCATCGAGGCTGCGATCTCCCCCTCTGTCGCGCCGACGGTGGCTCCCCAGAAGCGCACGTTGTCGCCCACCGTCAGGTCGGCGTACAGCCCGTTGGCGTGGCCCAACAGACCGACCCGGCGGCGCACCGCAGCCCGGTCCACTGCCAGGTCGCAGCCCAACACGGTCGCCTCACCGCGCTCGACGGCGAGCAACCCGGCGCACAGCCGTAGCAGCGACGTCTTGCCGGCACCGTTGGGCCCACGCAGCAGCACGATCTCACCGCGCTCGACGGTGAGCGACGCGCCAGCGAGCGCAGGGAAACCCCCCAGCACGGCCACGACGTCGACCAGGTGGACGACGGGGCGCGCGACGGGTTCCACGAGCAGGGAACGCTAACGGAGTGGGTGCCCCGCCGACACTTCAGCAGGTCGGTGCGGGTAGCGTCACGATCCGTGACCAGCGGCTCGGAAGATGCAACCAGCGATTCCACCGACTGGTCGGCACCAACGCCCAACCGATTGTCATTGAAGGACAAGCGCCGCAAACGGGTGCCGTACTTCGACCGGCCCCGGGCGCCGAAGGACTGGCGTTGGGTGGTCGGCGGTCTCGGCCGCAGCCTGATCACCCTCGGACTGTTGATGTTTGCGTTCGTCGGTTATCAGTTGTGGGGCACCGGTATCCAGACCGCGCAGTCGCAACAGCAGCTCGAGCAGCAGTTCCACGAACAACTCGCGGCCACTACCACCACGGTCGCCGACACCACCCCCACCACCGCCGGAACGCCCACGTCCACCACCATCCCCACCGCACCGGCCCGCACCGCTGTGGAACACGGCAAGGTCGTCGCCCAGCTGAAGATCCCCAAGATCGGTCTCGACTGGATGGTCGTCGAGGGTGTGCGGCTGACCGACCTGAAGTTGGGGCCGGGCCATTTCATCGAGACACCCATGCCCGGCCAATTGGGCAACGCTGCCATCGCCGGCCACCGCACCACATGGGGCCACCCGTTCCTCGAACTGAACCAACTGAAGCCGGGCGACCTCATCACCGCGATCACCGTCGACGGCACGTTTGTCTATGCAGTGACGTCGACAGAGATCGTCAGCCCGTCTCAATACTCGAAGGTCATCCCCACCACCGACCCGAACACCGCGACGCTCACGCTGGCCACCTGCCACCCGGCCTACACCGCCAAGCAGCGCCTCATCATCCACTCCGCACTGGTGCCGGAGCAGAGCGATCAGGTGACGCGCCCCGGCCCCATCACCCAGGCGGGCGACGGCACCGACCTCCCCGGCGACAGCGCACCCGAGGCTGCACCCGACACGGGGAGCAGCACCGGCGACACGACGGTGGACACCACACCCGTTACCCCCACGACGGTCGCCATCGACTACGCGACGGCCGACGATGCGTTCTCGCAGGGCTGGTTCGGCGACCGCACTGCCATTCCTCACGCCATCGGTTGGGGTCTGGTGCTGATCGCCATCTCACTCGGCGCGTACTACACGGCCAAGGCCTCGCGACGGCTGTACGTGGCGTTCCTCGTCGGGGCGCTGCCGTTCGTGGTGGTGCTGTACTTCTTCTTCCAGAACGTCAACCGTTTGCTACCCCCAGGACTCTGACATGACCGACCTCGTTCGCGCCCGGCGCCAGAAGGTGGCCAAGTACACCTTGCTCGCCAACCGCATCGGCTATCTCTTCTACGCCGTTGCCATCGCGACGTTCGTCATCGGCTTCGCGGTCAGCTTCAACGGTCTGGTGTCAGGTGTCGTCATCGGCAGCCTGGTGATCGGCTCGATCCTGCTGGCCCCCGCAATCGTCCTCGGCTACGGCATCAAAGCCGCCGAACGCGACGACCGCGCACGCGGCCTCTGACGCGAGGGCTCACGGCACCGGAGTTTCCTCTGGGCGCGCGACTGGTTACCCTTTGGTAACTCTATGAGTATGCGCCTACCAGCCCCAGCACGACGGGAGCAGATCCTCGACGTCTCGGTGCAGGTGTTCGCCCGCAACGGCTTCCACTCCACCTCGATGAACGACGTCGCCGACGCCGCCGGGGTCACCAAGCCGGTGCTCTACCAGCACTTCGACAGCAAGCAAGATCTCTACCTGGCGCTGCTGGAAGAAGCCGGCAACCGACTGCGCAACACAGTGACCAAGGCCGTCGCCAGTGCCACCAACGGCAAGGAGCAGACCGAGTTCGGCTTCAAGGCCTACTTCCGCTGGGTGGCCCACGACCACGACGCGTTCTTGCTGCTGTTCGGTTCACGTGCTAACCGCGACGAGGAATCGGTGTCCACCATTCGCCGCATCACCGCCGAGACCGCCCACGCCATCGCGCCGCTCATCGCCGCCGACATCGACAGTGACCATCAGCGCACGCTCGCCCACGGTCTGGTCGGCCTGGCCGAAGGGGCCAGTCGCCACCTCGTGGAGCGCGGCGAAGCATTCGACCCGGAAGTGCTCGGCCAGCAGGTCGCCGACATGGCCTGGGCCGGACTGCGCGCCGTCCACCGCGGCTGAACGTTCAGTCGGCCGGGATCAAGCCCGGCACCTCGTGGCGGAACACGCCGGTGTCGAGGTACGCGCGCAGCTTGGTGATCGAGTTCGGCACGTAGCGCGGCAGCATCGCCAGGAACTCGGCGTTGGTGGTGGTGACGACGTCGTTCAACAGCACCAGGTTGCGGCTGGCGACGATCGCCTCGTACTGCTCGCTGGTGAACGACGGCAGTGGGCGCACCTGCTGATAGCCGTGGAGCAACGCGGCCTCCTGCGCGGCATTGTCGCGCAGGTAGTAGGCGCTGATCGCCAGGTCTTGCGCCGGCACGCCCACGCCGCTGTCATCGAAGTCGAACACGATCAGCCGACCCCGAAACCAGTTCACGTTCCAGAAGTGGAGGTCGGCGTGCAGCGGTTGTCGCCGCGCCCCGGCGAGCAGCGCGTCGTAGTGCACCTGGATGCGGGTGAAGGCTTCGTCAAGCACTGCGTGCGCAGCGTCGGTGAGCAACGGGTGATCGTCGCCCAGGCGGTAGGGCATGTCCATCAGCACCGAATCGATCGCCGGTAGGGCCGCGCCGGCGGGCAGCGTCCATCGCTCCGCGTGCTGGTGCAGCACGGCGGTCGCGCGACCGACGGCCTGCATCTGCTCGACCGTCGCGTCGTCGCCGACGTTGCTGCCCGGCAGCCACGAGAACAGCACCGCCGGCAGCGACCGGCCGAGGTCGGGGCTGAACACCGCCGTGGTCATCGACCCGCTGCGTGTGGGCTGCGGGGCGGGTACCCACAGGTCGGTGTCTGCGGCCAGTGCAGTCAGCCACGCCACCTCGGCGGCCAGGTTCTGCGGAGTGCGCCGCGAGTTCACGTTGATGCGCAGTGCGAAGCGGCGACCGTCGGTGGTGTCGACGCGAAAGGTGGTGTTGAAGCCGTGGTTCAGCAGGCGCAGCCGCGCCACCTCCAGTGGGTAGTCGGCCAGCGCGGCGAAGGCTGTGCGCCGCATGCGGGCCACCTGGGCCGGGGTGGACAGTTCCTCGAAGCGCATGTCAGGCCCGCAGGGTGAAGCCCTTGTAGCCCTCGACGAAACCGACCCGCAGCAGTGCCGCCGCCCACTCGCTGTTCGGGCCGACCGTCTCGCCGTTCACCTTGCGCACCTCCACGCTGCGGGCGCTGCCGTCCTTCACCAGCGCTGCCAGCGCCTCGGCCCACCCGGCGTCGGTGGCCGCTTCGGGGAACGTGACCACATGGTGCGAGCGACGGTCGAACCACACCAACGGCACACCACCGCGGCTGACCACAAGCGCGCCCGCCGTGCGCGCCGGGCGACCGGCTGTGTCGGGCCAGGCGAGCGTGGCGCCGTAGGGCTGCGCCGGGTCGGTGGCGGCCAACACGACGGGCGCAGGTGCGGTCTCCGGATGCAGGCTCCACTCGCTGGTGTCGCGCAGTGAGCGCAATCGATCCACCGCACCGGGCAGGCTGAACTGCGCGGCACCGAGGCCGGCCACGAAGTAGCCACGGCGCGCCTGCCCGCGCTCCTCCAACACCTTCAGCACGCCGTAGACACCCGCGTACCCGCCACGCACACCTTCGGCCAACACGGCCTCGCGGGTGACCACGCCGTAACGATCCAGCAGTTGCAGCGCGGCCGTGTGCGCGGCAACCGTGGACGACGGAACGGGTGACATGAGGGGTGCCACCAGGCTCCAGCGGCCGGCACCCAGCGGCGGGCCGATGCGCGTGAGGCGGCCGGGCCGTGGGCGGCCGCGCACCGGGCTGGCCGGGCGGGCCGCCTTCGACCCCTTCGAGTGCAGCAGTGCGCGCAGCGGCGCGAGTGAGTCGTTGGTGACCTCGCCGGCCCACACGAGATCCCACAGCGCAGTGAGCAGTTCGGTGTCGGTGGCATCGGCGGCGGCTGCGCGCAGGCCGTTCCAGAAGCTGGCACCGTGTTGTGTCAGGTGAGTGCGCAGTGCCTCGTGCAGCGGGCTGTCGGGCGGCTCGACGGCCTCCCACCCCGCAGCCAGCGCGGGCAGTTGGTCGGCGAAGCACAGGCGAATGCGGCCGTCGTTGGCACCCAGCGCACCGGCACCCACCCACACCAGCTCGCCCGATGTGCACAACTCGTCGAGCTCGGTGGCGCGGTAGCTGCGCAGACGGGCCGGCAGCAGGCCGGTCTCCAACGTGCTGGCCACCAGCGCCGCGCCCTGCAACTGCCCGATCGCCTCCACCAACCCGTCGAGGCCACGACGATCGCCGGGGATGCCCTGCCAGCCCTGCAGGAAGTGGGCATAGGTGTGCTGCTCCACCGGCTCGACCTCGCGGCGCAACGCAGCCAGCGACCGGCGGCGCAGTTGCCGCAGCACATCCTGATCGCACCACTCGCGGCCGCTCTCGTTGGGGCGGAACTCGCCGCGCACCACGCGGCTCTCGGTCTCCAGCGCGGCGAGGGCACCTGTGGCGCGCTCGACGGAGATGCCGAAACGCTGGGCCAAGGACTCGACCACGAACGGGCCGTGCGTGCGCGCATACCGCGCTACCAGGGCTTCCAGCGGATGCGGTACCGGTTCGGTGAACTCGCGGGGCAGACCAAGCGGCACGTTGCAGCCCAGCGCGTCGCGGTAGCGGGCGGCATCGTCGGCGGCGATGAGGCGCTGCTCGCCGGCCACCGACACGCTGACGGCACGACGGTGCTGCAGTAGCTCGGCTACCCACGGCCCGCTGTCTCCCTCGGCGCGCAGGTCGAGTTCCTGTGCCGTCACGTCGCCCAGGCGACGCAGCACATCGTGCAGTTCGTCGGCACTGCGGGCGCGGCGGCCATCGGCCAACAACTGCAGTTCCAGCTCCAGATCCGCAAGCGCTCCGGGGTCGAGCAGCTCGCGCAGTTCCTCGGCACCCAGCAGGTCGCGCAGCAGATCGCGGTCGAGCGACAACGCGGCCGCACGACGCTCGGCCAACGGGCTGTCGCCCTCGTACATGAACGCAGCGATCCAGTTGAACAACAGGCTCTGCGCGAACGGGGAGGCCTTCGCCGTGTCGACGCTGACGACGCGGATGGCGCGACTGCGCAACTGCGTCAGCACCTCGCGCAGCGCCGGCACGTCGAACACATCTTGGAGACACTCACGTGTCGTCTCCA
Source organism: uncultured Acidimicrobiaceae bacterium (assembly GCA_903919215.1). Classification (GTDB taxonomy): domain Bacteria; phylum Actinomycetota; class Acidimicrobiia; order Acidimicrobiales; family Ilumatobacteraceae; genus UBA668. The sequence goes on along the minus strand of CAIXHI010000155.1, from coordinate 88 downwards.
GCAACATCGGGAACGTGGGGTACTTACTGGCCACGGCCAACAGGTCGGCCGCCCGCTGCCGCTGCTGCCACAACGGCGTGCGCTGATC
>CAIXHI010000154.1 GCA_903919215.1 uncultured Acidimicrobiaceae bacterium | reverse complement strand
TTGTACGACACCTGATCGAGACGCAGCGGTGGCTCGACGGGGCCGAGGTGATGACGCCACAATCCGCTGGTCGGATCGAAGCGGTAGTCGGGGAGCAGCTTCCATCCGTGTGTGGCCACGAGGTCGACTGCGGCCACGAGGTAGTCGAAGACGGCCTCGGAGATGAAGTAATTGAAGCTCACTCGCGTCCACCCGGGTTTGATGCCCTCGCAGCCGTGGGTGATCTCGTGCTCGAACTCGTGCGACCGTTCGAGGTCGATGCCGAGCAGGCGGTGTCCGTAGGGGCCGGCGCACGAGCAACCGCCGCGTGACTGGATACCGAACAGGTCGCTCAGCACTGCGACCACGAAGTTGTGGTGGAGGTAACGGCTCCCTGGTCGGCGCACGACGAACGACAGGATCGAGAGTCGTTCGGCGGTGGTGTTGCCGAGCACTTGCATGGCCGGATTGTTCGCCCACGTCGCGACGGCACGTTCCCAGTACGCCTGCTCGCGTACTTTGATGGTCGGTACCCCAACCGCCTGTTTCAACTGGAACACGAGGCCCGCTCGAATCGATTCGATGATCGCTGGTGTGCCACCTTCCTCACGGTGAATCGGATCAGCGAGATACACGTGCTCGGTGGGGTTCACATACGCGACCGTGCCCCCGCCGACGACGTCTGGCACTCGGTTCGTCAGCAGCGCGCGCCGCACGACCAGTACCCCGGGGGTGCCGGGGCCGCCGACGAACTTGTGGGGGCTGATGAACACAGCGTCCTTGTGGGCCAGCGGGTACTCGGCCGATTCGGGGCGCATGTCGATGTCGACGTACGGCGCGGCGGCGGCGAAGTCCCAGAAGCTGAGTGCGCCGTGTCGGTGCAGCAGATCGGCGATCGCGTGCGTGTTGGAGATGATGCCGGTGACGTTCGACGCGGCGGAGAACGATCCGATCTTCAGCGGCCTGTCCGCGAAGCGAACGAGTTCGCTCTCGAGTTGCTGCAGGTCGATGTGGCCGTCGGCGTCTTCGTGGATCGTGACCACATCGGCGATGGACTCTCGCCAGGGCACCTCGTTGGAGTGGTGCTCGTATGGACCGACAAACACCACCGGGCGTTCGCTCATCGGGATGTGCTGGAGCAGGTGGTAACGGTCGTCAAGGTCGGCCGGCAGCCGCAGGTTCATGATGCCGATCAGTTTGTCGATCGCCCCGGTGGCGCCAGACCCGCAGAAAATGACCAGCGAGTCGTCGTCGCCATGTACCGCGTCGTGGATGATGCGACGGGCGTCCTCGCGCAGGCGCGTGGTCTGCAGTCCGGTGCCGGACGACTCAGTGTGCGTGTTCGCGTAGCGGGGCAGCACCTCCTCGCGGATGAAGTCCTCGATGAAGCTGAGCGCCCGGCCGGACGCGGTGTAGTCGGCATAGGTGATGCGCCGTGGGCCGTATGGTCCGACGATCACCTGGTCGTCGCCGATGACCGACTCGCGGATGTGACGCAGCAGCGGTGTGTCGTCGCCATCGGGCATGACCGCAGGCTAGTTGTGCCGCCAGGGAGGCGGCGAGAGCTCAGCCAGTGACGGTCAGTGCTGCGTGCATCCCCGACGTGTAGTGGGCCGGAAGGTTGCAGACCAACACGTACTTGCCCGGTGCGAGTTCGAAGGTCTTGCTTTGTGTGGTTCCGATCGCGAATTCGGCGATCTCGTCGACCGCGTCCACCTTGTCTTCAGGGATCCGGCCGTCCACCGTGGGCAGTGCGCTGCTGTCGAGATCGGTTCTGATGATGACCAACTCGTGCTCGACCGTGCCGTTGTTGGTGGCGTCGATGGTGACACTTTGGCCAGCGACCGTCTGCGCGGACAGCGTGAGTTTGAACTCGCTCAGCGTTGCCTCGATGGGCTTGCTCGTTGCGGGCTTCGGTGGGGTGAGTGCATCGTCGGGATCATCGCCACAGCCAGCGGCGATCGTCATCGATGCGGCGAGTCCGAATGCCAACATCATGCGCGTGGACGCCCTCGTGGCTACGTCCCGCGTGCGAGTGTGATCCGTCGTGTCCGTCATGGCGCTCCCTGGTGCTCAACCGTAGCAAGAGAGGTTAACATGACCTGAGTATGGTGCTACACGCTCAGATCGGGTGTGTTCCCAGCGACTCCAGGCGAAGTGTGGGTG
>CAIXHI010000153.1 GCA_903919215.1 uncultured Acidimicrobiaceae bacterium | reverse complement strand
TACCTCTACGGTGCCAACTTCACCAGCGCCAACCTCGGCGGCGCCGACCTCTCGGCCGCCGACCTCGCCAGCGCCAACCTCAGCGGCGCCATCCTCAATGGCGCCAACCTCGGCGGCGCCTACCTCTACGGTGCCAACCTGACCGGCGCCTACCTCCACGGTGCCGACCTCAGCGTCGCCAACCTCTCGGGCGCCAACCTCGCCAGCGCCAGCCTCTCGGGCGCCAACCTCCGCAGCGCCTACCTCCACGGCGCCGACCTGACGGACGCCGACCTGACCGGCGCCGACCTCAGCGGCATCTACCTCGGCACGGTCGGCGTACCGAGGGCGTTACCGACAGGCTGGGTACTCGTCGACGGCGTCCTCCAGGAAGGCTGACCAGAAAACGGCAACGTCCCGCGCCACCCGAAGATGACGCGGGCCAAACCGAGTAGGACAGTTGACAGTTAGGGTGCCCGATGCTTCCGACCGCCGATCAGCCCGACACCAGTCCGCGCAGCCGCCGCAGACGACGCAACCTGGTCGCCGTCGCGGTCGCCGCAGTGCTCGCCATCACCGGCACAGTGATCGCCATCACGGTCTCCGGCGGCAGCCGCACGGGCACCACCCACGGCGACAACATGGGCGACGACGACGGCAACGACGACGACGGCGGCACGGACGGCACGGACGGCACGGACGGCACGGACGGCACGGACGGCACGGACGGCACCATTCTCGGCGGCCCCTCTGGCATTCCCGGCACCCTTCTCAACGGCATCTTCGGCTTGTTCGGCACTGGCGGCGTCGCTACCGGCGGCACCCCCTAGCCCTAGCCAGCACCGGCCGCGCTCGTGGCAGGAGCACACACACCATCTAGGACAGTTCACGGTTAGGGTGCACGATGCTTCCGAACACTGACCTGCTCGATACCAGTCCGCGCAGCAGACGCTGGCGCCGCAACCTGATCGCCGTCGCGGTCGCCGCAGTGCTCGCCATCACCGGCACCGTGGTCGCCATTACAGCCTCGAGCGGCAGCCGCTCCGGCACGGTCTACCCGTTCGTGGCCACCACCTACCCGTTCGTCGCCACCACCTACCCGTTCGTCGCCACCACCTACCCGTTCGTCGCCACCACCGCCCCACCCGTCGCCACCACCGGCCCACCTGTCAGTGTCGGCGGCTGGCTGCAGCCGTGCGGCATCAACGGCGCTCAAGTCAGCAAAGACCTCGGCAACGACCTCAGCGGCGCCAACCTCACCGGCCGTAGTTTCCTCAATGTCAACCTCGCTGGCGTCAACCTCACCAACGCCAAGCTCGCCGGTGCCAACTTCACCGGCGCCTGCCTCATGACTACCAAGTTTTTGAACGCCAATCTCGCCGGTGCCAACTTCACCGGTGCCGACATCTCCGATGCCGACTTCACCAGCGCCACCCTCACCGGCGTGATCTCGAGCGGCATCATCGGCACGCCGAAGGTCTTACCGGCGGGCTGGGTACTGGTCGGCGGCGTCCTCAAGCCAGGCTGACCTGCGGGGATGTTCGGAGCAAGGTCGAGCAGAGAGCATCGGCGGCCCGTCCGTCGGCCTTCGGGTCGGCAGCGAACGGCCCCCAGGCGCCAGGTGTGACTAAAGGCCCTAATCAGGACGCCACCACGCTCCCACAGTTGCATCAACTGTGATCGGAGGCCAACATGCCCACTACCCGCTCCCGCCGTGCACGCACGATCGCCGCAGCGACGGCCGCGGCTGTGCTCGCCTCGGTGGTCGCCTACCGCTTCGGCGCTGACGCTGGCGCACCCGCCACACCATCGGCGATCGTCACCATCACCCCCTGCCGCCTCGCCGACACACGTGTCGCTCCCGACAACGTCGGCACACGCAACACACCCATCGGCACCGGCGAAAACGTCACGTTCAACGTGTGGGGCACCAACGGCAACTGCACCATCCCCACCAACGCCACCGGCATCATCGCCAACATCACCATCGTCGCCCCCACCGCCACCGGGTTTCTCACCATCTACCCCGCCGACGCCACCCAACCCACAGCCTCCAACCTCAACTGGAAGGCCACCCAAGGCGCCACACCCAACCTCGTCACCGTCGGCCTCTCCGCCAGCGGCGCGATCAAGGTGTTCAACAAGTTCGGCACCGTCCAAGTCATCATCGACATCACCGCCTACCTGCTCCCCGCCACCACCGCAGCCGTCGGCGGCCGCAACCGCATCAGCCTCGACCAAATCGCCAGACTCCGCTGGGACCAAGACCCAGGCCGCGTCGCCACCTTCGCCACCGGCAACAACCCAGGCGGCATCGCCTTCGACGGCACCAACATCTGGGTCGCCAACAGCGGCGACAACACCGTGTCCAAGATCAACCTCGCCACCGGCACCATGACCGACTATCCCACCGGACACGGCCCCAACGCCATCGCCTACGACGGCACCAGCATCTGGGTCGTGAACGCTAGCGACGACACCGTGTCCAAGATCAACCCCACCACTGGAACCACCGCCGGCACGTACGCCACCGGCAACGGCCCTTCGTTCGTCGTCTACGACGGCACCAACATCTGGGTCACCAACTACAACGACGGCAATGTTTCCAAGATCAACCCTGCAACCGGCACCGTCGTCGACAGCTACGCCACCGGCGCTGGGCCACAGGGCATCGCCTTCGACGGCACCAACATCTGGGTCGCCAATTACACCGACAGCACCGTCTCCAAGATCGACCCCGCCACCGGCACCAAGACCAACTACCCCACCGGCCTCCTCCCGCAAGGTATCGCCTACGACGGCACCAACATCTGGGTCGCCAACTCCGGCAGCAGCACCGTCTCCAAGATCAACCCCGTCACCGGCGCCAAGACCGACTACGCCACCGGCAGCAGGCCGATGAACGTCGCCTACGACGGCACCAACATCTGGGTCACCTGCATCAACGGCGACGCCGTGTCCAAGATCAACCCCACCACCGGCGCCAAGACCGACGACCCCACCGGCAACGGCCCGATCGGTGTCGCCTACGACGGAACCAACATCTGGGTCACCAACTACACCGACAGCACCGTGTCCAGGCTGCTGCCCGGCCAGTGACATCAGCGCACGGCATGACGTCGGCCGCTACACGATGTAGCTGGCGGCCTGCAGTGCAGCAACGATCGTGTCGACGGACTCGGCTGTTGGCTGCTCGCCCGTGTCCACCGTGACGTCATACACGAGACCGTTGGCGCGGCACAGTTCGTCGCTGCGGCGTGCCAGACCCAGCGGTCGGCCCTCCACACCGCCATCGGCTCGCGACGATTCACGACGCTCCAACTCGGCCAACGAGCACGAGACCCCAACCGAGAAGAGCGACGCTCCAGAACCGCGAACTGCGGCAAGTGCTTCGTGTACCCATTGCTCCTCCTGGAGGAAGTGGTCGATCACCAAGTTGCTCCCCAACGAGAGGTGCGCGGCCCAGCTCAGATGCACACCGTGCAGCAATCTTCGGGCGTGTGGCTTGAGCACCAGACGCACACGCGGGCTCCCCCCGTGCATCCCCTCCTCGGCGCTGTCGTCGACGTAATCGAATGCAGCCCAGTCGTCCTCTGCCGCAGGAACACCGACGTCGTTGCCGTTGACGGCCTGCGCCCGCAGGAAGGCCGTCGGGTACAGGCTCTCGGCGATGAGTAGCCCCACGTCATCGAAGGCAACGCGGGCGAAGGCCCGCTCTGGATCACCCTGTGCGAGCTCGGTGAGCCGCAGCTGCAACGCCCGACACAGCGTCGACTTGCCCGACGAGCTCGGGCCGTCGAGGAGAACCGCAACTGCCGCTGAACGACCGCTGCGGTCGAGACCACTTTGATGCATGCCGAGACGCTAGCTGGCGAGCAGCGACCGACATCTGGAGCGCCGTCTAGTCTGACCGCCGATGCGAACGACGTGGACACTCGCGCTGGTGACGGCAGCGTCATTGACGGTGGGGTGCACCGACGCCGGACACACCACAGCACCCGTCGGCTCGAGCACGATCACGGACGCTTCCACCAGCACGTCGGCAGCGCGCACCACGACCACCATCGCCGCCACGACTACGACCGAACTGGCCACCACCACCACCATCCCGATCGCCCCGTGGACGCTGTACCCGTCGGCCCCCGTCGCTCCCCTACGGCCGAACACGATTCGCAGCTACTCGAAGATCAACACCACCGACCCCGTGGTGTTCCTCACCATCGACGACGGCTTCATCCGTGACCCGCGAGTTCCCGAACTGTTGGCCCAGCACCAGGCACCAGCAACGCTGTTCCTCATCGCCGGCAGCCTTGCCAAGGACCCCGAGTACTTCCGTAAGTTCCTCGACCTCGGCGGCTCGATCAACACTCACACCCTGCAACATGCACATCTGCCAGGGATGACACCCGAGGACCAGACGTTCCAGATCTGCGGCATGGTGAGCACCATCGAGGCCACCTACGGAAGTGTCGGCTACTTCTTTCGCCCACCGCGTGGTGAGAGCGACGACAACTCGCTGGCCGCTGCACGATCGTGTGGCGTGCGGGCCATGATCCTGTGGCGCGTCTCGGTGAGCGACAACCAGATCAACACGTGGGGGACGCGGCCGATCATGCCCGGCGACATCATCCTGCTGCACTTCCTCAGCAACACCTACGACTCGCTGGTGATGCTGTTCGCCGAACTCAATCGGCTGGGTCTGAAGGTGGCCCGGCTGGAGGACTACCTGCCGGCGGGCTGATCGTCCGCAAGCGGTGGCACGACATTGAACGCCGCCAGCACCGGGCCGCGGTCGCGGACCATGATGCGAGTGATCGAGGCCTGATCGACGAATGCCCGCCAGGTGAGGCTCGCTTCGGCGCCGAGCGCCCACGCCATACCGGCTTTGATCGGAGTGGCGTGCGTGACCACCACGATGTTGCGGGTCTGAGCATCGTCCATCAGGTCGTCACACGCCGCCCACACCCTGGCAGCCAGTTCATGCAACGTCTCGCCACCCTCAGGTGCGTAGTCGGCGTCGCTCGTCCAGAGATCCCACATCTCAGGAGACACCTCGGCCATGCGGACGCCGTCCATCACGCCGTAGTCCATCTCCATCCAGCGGTCGTCGAGCTCGGGTTCCATGCCGAACACTTCGGCGGTCTGTCGAGTACGCAACATCGGCGAGCAGATCAGCCGATCGATCTCGGTGATCGCCAGGCCGAGTGCCGCCGCCTGACGACGGCCGACATCGTTGAGTGGGAGGTCGATGCGTCCCTGCAGTCGGAGATGAGCATTGGCCTCGGTGCGGCCATGTCGTACGAGGTACAGCACGCGATCAGTCAACCACGCAACAGCCCTGGTGAGCGCGCTAGCGCTCGCTGAGTGTGCCGTACTTCCAGAACGTACGGCGACGCTCGGGATCTACAAGGCCGAAGCGCCGCGAGGCCGACCAGAGGATGACTGCACCGATCAACTCCAGCGGCACGTTCAACCACCCTCGCTCCATGGATGGCACCCGCATCTGACCCCACGACCCGCTGAAGGGCCACCAGAACACCTTCGCTGACGAGAACGCTCCATCCCACACGAGGTGCAGCAACATCCCGATCGGCGCACCCAGCAGAAACCGGCGGATGGGCTTGCGGCCAGCAGTCACCAGCATCACCAGTGTGAGGGTGCCCACGGCCACCGTCAGGCTGTGTGCCCAGCGCGCCTGCCCGAACGGTACGTCGATGATGTCCGGCAACAGGGCGCCGACCAACAGCAGGCGGTAGTCGAAGCGCGGGTCGGTGAACACGTAGAACACGGTGGCCAGCGAGGTGCCGAGGAACCAGAGGAACACAGCGTGGCCTAACGGATGAGGATGCGCCCGCACTGCGGGCACTCACTGGGCTCGCCAGCCGGGGCGGCCTTCACGAGGTCGAGTTCGGCGGGCGACAGATCCATGTGGCAGCCGCTGCAGTGCGAATGCTGCAGTTGGGCCACGCCAACGCCGAACTGCTTGCGAGCGTGGTCGTAGGTAGCGCGATCCTCGGCGCTGAACGACGCTGCCAGCGTGTCGCGTTCGGCGTGCAGCGAGACCTCCTCGGCTGCCAGCGCAGCGAGGGCGTCGGCCAGCGTGGCTGCGCTCGCAGCGCATGTCGCCTGCACGGCCGGAAGCGTCTCGGACGCGGCGGCCAAGTCGGCCTCGCCAGCCGCCTGCTCATCGAGCGCGGCGAGTTCCTGGTCGTCGAGATCGCTGCGCTGAGCATTCAGGGTGGCGATCTGACTCATCAACGCCTCCGCCTCACGAGGAGCGATCACCGTCTTCAGCTGCGCTTCCAGCCGCGTGCGCTTGGTGGTGAGGTCGCCAGCCGCGTGCTCGGCAGCCTCGATCGACTGCTGCGCAGCGTCGATACGGGCCTGTGCTGCTGCCACCAGCGACTGCACCTGCGCCAACGCTGCCACATCGGCATCGTGGGCCAGTTTCTCGGGCAGACGCGGACGCCGATGGGTGATCGAGTCGAGCGCCGAGTCGATGGTCTGCAGTTGGAGCATGTCGTGAGCGGTCATCAAGGCGCTTCCTGGATCGAGACGTTCGGAGGTGGAGCCTGGCACAGATACACGTAGGCCGCGGGATCCACCGACGGCATCGGCGCCTTCGGGTCGAGCACATCACCGGCGACTGTGGTGTAGATCGTGTTCACCTCGATCACCGCACCAGTGATCGGTGGCGAGGTGGTGACCGCAGGAGTCGTGTCGCCCGGCAACGTGGTGGGGGCCGATGTCGTGGTGGCGGCCGCGGTGGTGGTGGTGATGGTGGTGGTGGTGACACCGGGCAGTGTGGTGTGCCCGCCAACGGTGGTGGGTGGCAGCGAACCGCTGATCAGGTTGGCCACACACTCCTCCCCCGGCACGAAGATGCGCGCACGCGGCCTCGGGCCGGCGCCCGGTGCCGGCCAGTCCACCACCGGTAACGCCGCCGACGCCGCCTCCATGTAGGCGCCCCAGATGCGTGCCGGATAGTCCGCGCCCTGCACCTTGCCGTTGCGCCCCATCTCGGCCTTGAACTCGGGGATACCGTCCATCGGTGTGTAGCCGTTCGGATCGCCCACCCATACGGCCGTGGTGAGCTGTGGTGTGCCGCCCACAAACCAGGCGTTGGTGTTCTCGTACTGAGTGCCGGTCTTTCCGGCGGCCGGGCGGGAGAACTCCTTCAAGTTGCGGGCTCCGGTGCCGTAACGGATGACGCCCTTCAGCGTCAGCAACGTCGACTGCGCCGCGTTCTGATCGATCACCTGTGTACCCGGGTCTTCGTGTGTGTAGAAACGCGAGCCGTCGGGCCGGTCGATGGACTCCACGTAATACGGATCGTGATGCAGACCAAGGTTGGTGATCGTCTGCATCCCCGCCGCCATATCGATCGGCGACATCACGTTGTTGCCGGTGGCCGTCAGCGGCAAGGCTTGGAACGGCTCACGATCGGCAGCCGACTGCCCCTGGTAGAAGTACGTCGAATGCGCCATCCGATACACCGAGTCGACGACGCGGTGCAGGCCGATGGCGTAGCTGAGCCGCACGAACCCACAGTCGGTCGACGACCAGGTGTTTGGTCCGTTCAACGGCCCAAGTTCTCCGAATCCGGATTCGACCGTCTTCTCCGTCACCTGCCCGTCCTGGTAATCCTCCACAGTGCAGGGCTGCACACCGTTGATGATGTCGTCCGTCTGCGCCCCCGCCTGGTACGCCGCCGCCAGGATGAACGCCTTGATACTGGAACCCGTCTGCCGCGGCTGCAGCGCCATGTTCACCTCGCCAGCCGGTTCGTTCGAACGCAGACCACGGCCACCGACCATCGCCCGGATACCACCGGTCGCGGTGTCGAGGCTGACGACGGCAGCATCGAACCCGGCGCTGTTCGCCGGCAAGATGTTGCGAGCGGCCTCAGCCTGCGCCTGCATGTTGGCGTCGAGCGTGGTGCGGATGCGCAGACCCCCGCGGTAGAGCAGGTTGGCGCGCTCTTGCTCGGTGGCACCCAGCAGGTTCGACTTCGTCAACAGGTAGTCGCGGAGAGCCACCGTGAAGTAACTGGGCTTGCCACCGGAGATCAACGTGGGAACGACTCGCACGCGGTCGGGCAGCGTCCAGTGGGTCGCCAGATCGACGCCCTCGTCGGCCGTCACCAGTTTCACCGCAACGAGACGACCCACGACCTGCACGAAGCGACGGTGCGATTGCTCGAGGTTGCGGATCGGGTCGTACCCCGACGGCGAGCGCACGAGCCCGGCCAGGAACGCGCCCTCCACCAGGCTGAGTGCACTGGCGTCCTTCCCGAAGTAGATCTCGGCCGCCGCCTGCAATCCGTACGCGTTGTTCCCGAAATAGACGGTGTTCAGATACCGCTCGAGAATCTGATCCTTCGTCAACTGCTTCTCGAGCATCAGCGCGTAGTGGGCCTGCAGCACTTTGTAACGACCATCGCGCGGCAGACCGGCTAGGAACTCGTTCTTCACCACCTGCTGCGTGATGGTGCTGGCACCTTGTGTCGGCGAGTTGCTGGCGAAGTTCGAGAGCAGCGCGCGGGCGAAGCCGCGAAGGTTGACGCCGTGGTGGAAGTAGTACTCGTTGTCCTCAACGGCGAGCAGCGCGTCGATCACCTGCGTGGGCACTTTGTCCAGTGTGATCGGCTGGGTGTTCTCGCGTTCGAACACTGCGATCACGCTGCCGCTCACGTCGTACACCGTCGAGCGCTGCGACAACGGCTGCAGGTCGGGCAGATCGACGGGAACCTGGTCGTGCGCATTGGCGATGCGCCACAGGCGCGGTGCAATGGCGAGGACGACGCCCGTGGTCAACAGGGCGCCGGCCAGGACGATGGCGACGAGTCGCAGGGGCAGGGCCAGACGGTGCACTTCCTGCGACACGCTAGTTGGGGCACTGGCGGTGCGGGCATCACCCGCGGCTACCGTCGCCCATATGACGACCGTTGCCTTGTGCGGTGCAGGAATGATCTCGATGGCACACGCGGCAGCCGCCGAGGCGCTCGGCATTCATGTGACCGCTGTGGCATCACGCACACCACAGCGCGCCGAACGCGTCGCTGCGCTCAGCGGCGCTCGCGCGGTTCGCTACGCCGACCTGCCTGCCGGCGCCGACATCGTCATAGTCGCCACACCTCCCCAGTGCCATGCGGAGGATGCGATCCGACTGCTCGACAGCGGTGCTGCCGTGATCCTGGAAAAGCCGTTGTGCCGAACGCTCGACGAGGCAGACCGCCTGGTGGCCGCCGCCGCTCGCAATGGCGGTCGACTGCTGTACGCCGAGAACCTCGCGTACTCGCCGATCGTGCAGCGCATGTTGGCGATGGTGCCGCGTCTCGGAGCGATCACCCACCTCGAGGTGCGCACACTGCAAGACCTCCCCACGTGGGGCGACTTCACCAGCGACGACTGGGGCGGCGGAGCCCTGTTCGACCTGGGGGTGCACCCGCTCGCCATTGCGCTGCTGTTGGCCAACGCCGCTGGACATGGTCGGCCGGTAGCCGTCCACGCCGTGCTCCGCGGCGGCGAGGGCCACAGCAGCGACGAGCACGCCGATGTCACCTTGCGCTACGCCTCTGGTCTGCACGCGCATGTGATCGCCAGCTGGCAGGCGACGAATGACCACATCTGGGACGTCCAGATCGCTGGCGAACTCGGCGTGCTGCGCGCCGAGCTGCAGCCCGCCTACGTGCTGGAGTACAACGGCGACGAGGTGGCGCTGCCCGGTGTCACCGGCGAGATGGCGCCGGTCGTACAGCTCGGATACCTGGGACAGCTGCAAGCGATGACCGCCGACCTCGCGGCCGGCCGCGAGCCGGTGATGAGCGCGTCCTTCGGTCGCGAAGTGCTGCAGGTGGTGCTCGCGGCGTACACGTCGGCTGGGCGGGCAGGCGAAGATGTCGCACTGCCCTTCGCGGGACCGCGCGAGCTCACGCCATTACAGCTGTGGCGTCAGCGGTGACCCGCCGACACGAAGACGATCAGACGGGGCGAACCTTGAGGGCTTCGTCGCCCTTACGACCCTGACCGATATCGAACTCGACGGCTTGCCCCTCTTCGAGTGAGCGATAGCCCGAACCTTCGATGTTCGAGAAGTGCACGAACACGTCGTCGCCGCCCTCTCGAGAGATGAATCCGTAGCCCTTCTGAGCATTGAAGAACTTCACGGTGCCCATAGTCATCGCTGTACCTCATACTTTCGAGTCGCCCATGTGACGAGCTCAATTCGGAAACTTACATCGTCGGAAACATGCCTGTGCGCGCGGAGCGCACCTCCAGTGCCAGGTCAGCGCAGCGGAGCCAACGACTCGAGCACTGCGACGTAGCGTTCGGTGTAGCGGACATCCCCGAATGACGTGTCGGACAATGAGTCCTTCGACTGCTGCATCTTCACGGGCAGTCCGTGTTCATCGAGGTACCAGTCGAGTGTGATCCGCTCGAAGTACTGATCGTTGTCGTCCACCGTCATCCGCACGTGCTGCACTTCGATCGCGACCCCGGCCGCTTGCACCGTCGTGCGTTCGAGCACCTCCCACGACGGATTCCACGACGCACTGCCCAAGAGACAGGTGAGCGCGTCCTTCGGCCGCGGCGCACCATCGGCGGGTACCAGCAGCACAGGATGGTCGCACGTGATGTCTTCGGTCTGGGTCTGACCGAAGAACTCATGGAAGCTCTGCCCACCATCGGGGCGCACGTACACCCCTTCCTCGCCGAGACACAGCACCCACCGTTCGTGGCGTTCCTTCAGCACGTCCCACTGCAACTCCACGCCGCAACCCTGGACCGTCACCGTGATCGTCGTCTCGTCGGGGTACCGGTGCGCCGAACCGCCGACGGCATCGATCGACTCCCCGCCCTGTGTGCCGTACAGGTACACCCCGGTCGCCGGCAGGGTCAGGTGCATCGGCACGACCACCGGTTCGGTGCTGCTCGTGGTGGGCAGGCCGGGTGCGGCCGTCGTGGTGGTGGAGTGCTCCCGATACCGGTCGAGCGCCTCCCCCGTGGTCAGCGGGTGTACCTGATCGTTCAACACGAACGACCTCACGATCACGTACGCGACTATCAGCACCAGGAGCCCAACGAGAGCCACCGTTCGACGCCTCCGACGCCGGTACGCCATCGACAACATGTGGGCGACGCTACATGGGTTGCCACGGCCAGGTTGGACACGGCCATCTCGGACACGGCCATTCGGACACGGCCATTCGGACACGGGCCATTCGTCTCTGGACGCGCGCCGTCTCCTCGTCCGACAGTGTGATCATGATCCAGCCGATGAGCGCGGCCGTGGCCGCAATCCACAGTGACGATGCCCTGGCGGTGCCGCTGGGGCCTGGCGTGCCGGGCGGGTTCCTCCACGCCCTCGGGGAACGCGACGACTTCACCCATCTCGAGGTGTTCGGCGCGCTGCTCCCCGATCTGTATCAACTGTTCCTGCGTGCCGGGGTCCACTATCGAAGCGGGTTCTTCGGACCGGCCGAACGCTTCCTGCGCGACGCCGGCGCACGGATCGATTTCGTCCCGGCCGACTTCCGCCGCTTCGAGCCGGTGTTGCACCACCTCAACCCGCGAGTCGTCGCCACCGCTGCAGCGCCACCGGTCGACGGGTGGGTGAGCCTCAGCGTGCACGCCGGAGCGTTCGTCGATGAGTTGCACCGTGCAGGGGCCGATCCGGATCGTCTGCTGATCGTGGAGGTCAGCCCACATTTCCCACGCACGTTCGGTCTTGGCGTGCACGAGCATCGCCTGCACATCGATGAGATCGACATCCTGGTGGAGAGCGACCGCGAGCCGCTGAACTTGGGCGACGCCGCACCCTCCAGCGCCGAGGTCGCGATCGCCGAACATGCCATGGCGTTCGTCCATAGTGGGTGCACACTGCAGACCGGAATCGGCGGCATTCCCAGCCAGATCGCGAAGATGATCGCCGAGAGTCCGCTCGGCGACTTCGGCGTGCACTCCGAGATGTTCACCACCGGGTTGATGCATCTGCACCAGGCGGGCAAGGTGACCAACCACAAGGGTGGAGCCTTCGACGGCTACAGCATCACCACGTTCGCTGCCGGCGTACCCGAGTTGTACACGTGGCTGCACGAGAACGACGCCGTGCGATTTCTGCCCGTGCGCTACGTCAACTCACCGGAGTTGATCGCCCAAAACCGCCAGATGGTGACGATCAATGGCGCCCTCGCGATCGACCTCGCCGGTCAGGTCGTGGCCGACACGATCAGCGGCAAACAGTTCTCCGGTATCGGCGGCCACGAGGACTTCGTCAGTGGCCCCGGACTGTCCGCCGACGGACGCAGCCTGATCTGCCTCCCGTCGTCGTCAACGGTGAATGGCGAACTGGTCACCCGCATCGTTCCCAAGCTGCCTGCCGGTTCGGTGATCAGCACACCTCGCCACCAGGTGGATGTGGTCATCACTGAATGGGGCAGCGCCGAACTTGCGGGCCGCACGATCCGCGAGCGGGCGGTCGCGTTGGCCTCGATTGGTCACCCCGATGTACGCGACGACCTGCTGGCAGTGGCTGAGAACTGGCCCCAAGACTGAGCGACCGCGACCCGGCACCCAAAGTCGGCGTTCAGGTGGGGCC
>CAIXHI010000152.1 GCA_903919215.1 uncultured Acidimicrobiaceae bacterium | reverse complement strand
GGACCTTGATGATGACGATCAGGGTCGGGATGCTGAACAGCTTGATGTGATCGAGAAGTGAGTCGACAGCGAACATCACAAGTTCACCCTCCACTGCGGACCAAGGTCGCGGCAAGCCAGCGGTCGCATCACAGGTTCTCGATTCTGACGTCGTTCACGGCGGCGGTGCAGTCGATGAGGTCGCCGACGTTGGCCCCGGAGTGGTTGAAGGGCACCCAGGCGGTGCCCCGCAGAACGGCAGGATCGGCCACCACATTCAGCACGATGGTCGCCCGCGTGCTGGACATCTTCACGGTGGCACCTTCAGTGGTGCCCACCTTGCCGAGGTCGAGCGGGTGGAGATGCACTGCGGTTTGCGCGGCCAGGTGGGCCAGCGACGGCGAGTTCGCTGTGCCGGTGGCCTGGTCGTACATCGTGCGGCTGACGACGAGACGGAAGTCGTAGGAGTTGCGTTCGGGGATCACTGCCTCGAGCAGCTTCACCGCCGCCATGGCCGGCGGCAGAGCGGCGATGATGCCGTCCTTCGCAGCGGCCAACGCCTGAGGTGTGATCGCCTCGTAGCCGACCACGTGCCAGGCGATGTCGGCCGTGACGTCGTCGATGGTTTCATAGGCGAAGTCACCGCCCAGTTCGAGCGCCAACTCTGTGGCGATCATCCAGTCGGCACGGGTGTTCCCGGCAGGGGTCACCTGCTGGGCGACGGTAGTGACGCGACCTTCGATGTTCGTGGTGGTGCCGCTCTTCTCGGCATACGCACTGGCAGCCAGCACGACGTTCGCGAGCTTCGCCGACGGGGTGAGGAACGTGTCGACGGCCACGATGCGACGAGCACCGGCAAGCGCACGACGAGCGAGATCGGTGTCGGGGAAATCGGTGAGCGGATCGGCGCCGACGAGCACGAGGCACTCGATCTTGCCGTCGGCGGCAGCCTGCAGCGCCGCGCGGGTGTCGAGCCCGCCGTCGGCAGTGCGCATACCAACCTGCAACGCGCCCACCACGTTGCCACGTCGGAACGCCGGCAGGATGCGGCTCCCCGGGGTGGCGTCGAGCACCGTGCGGATCGCCTGCACCGTGGCAGTACTGGTCTCGGCAAGGTTGCCGCGACCGGCGACCACCACGACGCTGCCCTTGGCGAGCTGAGCAGCGATCTCAGGATCGGCGAGCGCCTTCTCCACGGCGGCCACCTGGGTGCCCGGCTCGTAGGCGAAGTGACGCCATGCGTTGCGAGTGAGGCCCGACTGCTTCGGCGCGAACTCGATGATGCGACTGCGCTTCTTCTCGGCCGCCTCCCGAAGGCGCAGGTACAGCACCGGCAACTCTTCCTTCAGGTCGGGCGCCAGCAACACGATGGTGGTGGCGGTGGCGGCCTGGTCGATGGTGGCCCGATCGAGCAGCAGCAGATCGGCCGGGAGGCCGTCACCCATCTGCGAGTACACGTTCGGCGTACCGATGACCTCGTGCCCGAGACGGCTCCACGCGAAGGCGTCCTCGTTGGTGCCGCGAGCGCCGCCGATGACGGCGATGCTCTTGGGTCCACCAGCGGCATTGGCCGCCAGAATGAGCCCAGCGGCTTCGGCGAGTGCGGTGCTCCAGGTAGCGGGCTGGAATACGTCGGCCTGACGCACCAGTGGCTGCAGCACCCGGTCGGCGCTCTTCACTGATTCGAAGTTGAAGCGACCACGGTCGCACAGCCAGCCGTGGTTCACGGGATCGCTGTCGACACCCATGTAGCGCAGCAGTTCGTCGTGGCTGCTCTGCACCACCGTGCGACAACCGACCGAGCACGTGGTGCACGTGCTCTCCTGCTGGGAGAGATCCCACGGGCGGGCCTTGAAGCGGTAGGGCTTCGCGGTGAGTGCGCCGACCGGGCAGATCTGCACGGTGTTGCCACTGAAGTAGCTGGAGAACGGTTCGTCGGGGAACGTGGTGATGTGGGTGTTGTTGCCGCGGCTGTTGAACTGGATCAGCGCGTCGCCGGCCACTTCATCGGCGAAGCGAGTGCAGCGGTCGCACAGGATGCAACGCTCGCGGTCGAGGAAGACGATGTCGCTGATCGCGATCGGCTTCTCGTAGTGCCGCTTCTCTTCCACGTAGCGACTCTCGCCGGGGCCGTGGCTGAACGACTGGTCCTGCAACGGACACTCGCCACCCTTGTCGCAGACCGGGCAGTCGAGCGGGTGGTTGGCGAGCAGCAGTTCGATGATGCCCTCCTGCGCGCGCTTGGTGGCGGGCGATTCGGTGTCGACCTTCATACCGGGCGATACCGGCACCATGCATGCGGGCTGCAGCATCGGGCCACGACCACCGTCGATATCCACCATGCACATGCGGCACATACCCACCGGCTCCATACGCGGGTGGTAGCAGAAGTGCGGGATGTAGTCGCCGGCGCGGGCCGCCGCGGCGATGACCATCTCGCCCTTGGTGCTGACGACCTCGTGGCCGTTGATCGTGATCCGAACTTCGTTCGGGTCGACGAGAGGTGCTTCGACTTCCTCGACGGGGGGGATGTCAGTCATGAGTCAGCTCCGACAGCGGTCACCGGGATGGACGTGCGCTTCATCAACTTCGCTTGGAACTCGTCGGGGAACAGGGTGAGCGCCGAATCGACAGCGTTGTATGCCGACGGACCGACGAAACAGATGGTGGTCATCCGGAACGGGAACGGAGCGGCGGCGAGGCCGAGGCGCTCGCTCGCGGCGTGTGGGTATTGGCCGGGCGTGATGCTCTGGCCGATCTCCAGCATCTGATCAAGGTCGCGCTGTGTGCCGCGACCGGCGACCACGCGCTCCATGATGCGCATCAGCCACGTGCCGCCCTCGCGGCAGGGCACGCACTTACCGCACGATTCGTGGGCATAGAAGCGCACGAGCGTCAGTGCCATCGCCGGAATGTCGGTGGTCTCGTCCATCACCATGATTGCGCCCGAGCCGAGCATCGATCCGGCGGGGCCGACCATCTTCGCTTCGAACGGGAGGTCGATCTGATCAGGAAGGAACCACGGGGCCGAACCGCCACCGGGGATGAATGCCTTCAACTCGTGGCCGTCGCGGATGCCCTGACAGAACTCCTCGCCGTAGATCACGTCGCGGAATGTCGTGCTGCCGTTGATGATCTCGTAGACACCGGGGCGTTTGACGTGACCCGACACGGCGATGATGCGCGTACCGGGTGAGGTCTCGGTGCCGATGGCCGTATACGCAGCGGCGCCGTTGGTGAGCAACCACGGCAGGTTGCTGAGCGTCTCGACATTGTTGACGATGGTGGGCTTGCCGTACAGGCCGATGGCTGCCGGAAAGAACGGGGGCTTCAGGCGCGGCATTCCGCGGTTGCCCTCGAGCGACTCGATGAGTGCGGTCTCTTCACCCACGACGTAGGCACCGGCACCCCAGTGCAACACGATGTCGATACTGAAGTTGGTGCCGAGGATGTTCTTGCCGACGTAGCCAGCCGCGTAGGCCTCGTTCAGCGCAGCAGCGACGCGCTCTTGGGCCAGCGCCATCTCGCCACGGATGTACAGGAAGCACTGCGACAGGCCAGCGGCGTAGCTGGCGATGAGGCAACCCTCGATCAACTGGTGCGGATCGCGCTCCATGAGCAGGCGGTCCTTGTAGGTGCCGGGCTCGGATTCGTCGCCGTTGACGACGAGGTACCGAGGCCACACACCCTGCGGAGTGAGACCCCACTTCGTACCAGCCGGGAAACCGGCGCCGCCACGACCAAGCACGGTGGCGGACCTGACCTCGTCGTGCACCTCGCTGGGCGTACGCCCGAGTGCGGCGCGAAGGCCGACGTACCCGCCGGTGGCGAGGGAGCGGTCGAGTGTGTAGCCATCCTCGTACTGGAATCGCGAGGTGACGATCCTCGGGCGATCACCGTCGTCGGTGTAGCCGGGTGCCCATGCGTAACGGCTCACTTGGCGCCCTCCGTGATCCATGCCGGCGGGGCCACCACAGCGTCGGGATGCACCGCGCCCACACCCTTGTCGGCCGGAATGTGCTGGCGCACGCGGGCAACCGTGCCGTGCGGCGGCACCTCACCGTCGAGACGGCCAGCAGCGAGATCATCGAGTAGTTCGTCGAGCTCGGCAGTCGTCACCTTGTAGCGGTAGCGGTAGTTCACCTGCAGACACGGGGCCTCAGTACAGGCTGCCTGGCACTCCGCCCGCTCGAGTGTGAACAGACCATCCTCGGTCGTGCCGCCAGCCTTCACACCCAACTTCTCTTCGGCGTGGTGCAACAACGTCTCGGAGCCCATCAATGCGCATGACAGCGTGCCGCAGATGTTGACCAGGTACTTGCCGACCGGCTCGAACTTGAACATCTCGTAGAACGTGGCGGTTCCCAGCACCTCGGCCGACGTTGCGCCAACCAGTTGGGCGATCTGCGCCATGGCCTCGTTGGTGACATACCCGTTCTGCTGCTGCGACAGGTGCAGCAGCGGAATGGTGGCCGAGCGAGCCTTCGGGTAACGCCCGATGATCTCCTTGGCGAGGATCACGTTGGCTTCGTTCAAACGACTCATCGGTCGACTTCTCCGAGCACAGGGTCGACCGACGAGATCACTGCGACTGCGTCGGCGACGAGACCACCGCGCATCATGTGCGGCAGGCATTGGATGTTGACGAACGATGGTGCCCGCACGTGCAGGCGGTACGGCGTAGCCGAACCATCGCTGGCGATGTAGCACCCGATCTCACCACGCGGGCTCTCGATCGCCACGTATACCTCACCCTCGGGCACCTTGAAGCCTTCGGTGAAGATCTTGAAGTGGTGGATCAACGCCTCCATGCTCTCGTCAATACGAGCGCGCGGCGGTGGGGTGATCTTCTTGTTCTGGATTCGGTAATCGCCCGTGGGCATCCGATCGAGAATCTGACGGACGATCTTGATGCTCTCGCGAATCTCGTTGAGCCGAATCGCATAGCGGTCGAACGCGTCTCCGTAGCTGCCAACGATGACGTCGAACTCGACCTCGTCATAGTGCAGGTAGGGCTGATCGCGGCGGAGGTCCCACTCGACGCCAGTACTGCGCAGAATCGGGCCGGTGGCGCCGAGCGCCATTGCCTCCGCCTGGGTGATGACACCGACACCCTGCAGACGGTCGCGCCAGATCGGCTGGCCGGTCATCAGGATGTCGTATTCCTCGAGCCGCGGCGGAATGCTGTCGAGCAGGTGCAGCACGTCGTCGCGCCACCCCTCCGGCAGATCGGCGGCAACGCCACCGGGGCGGATGAAGTTGTGGTTCATCCGCAGGCCGGTGACCTTCTGGAAGAAGCGCAGCACGTCTTCGCGTTCGCGCCAGCCGTAGATCATCATGCTGACGGCGCCGAGGTCCATACCGTTGGTCGCCATGAACAGCAGGTGGCTGCTCATACGGTTCAACTCGCTGAGCAGCATGCGCATCCAGACGGCGCGCTCGGGGATGTCGCCGTCGATACCCAGCAACTTCTCGGTGGCCATGCTGAACACGAGTTCGTTGTTCAACGGGCTGAGGTAGTCCATGCGAGTGACGTTGGTGCCGCCCTGCATGTACGTGAGGTTCTCGCCCGTCTTCTCCATACCGGTGTGCAGGTAGCCGATGATCGGCTTGCACCGCAGCACGGTCTCACCCTGCAGCTCCAGCATCAGCCGCAGCACGCCGTGCGTGCTGGGGTGCTGGGGCCCCATGTTGATGATCATCGTCTGATCCTCTGAAGGATCGACGGGGATATCGCCGAGCTTGGCCGCTTCGGCCTCGCTCATGCGCAGGACTGCGCCCACTTCGCGGAGCAGTTCGCGGGCGGTGAGTTCGCTCCGTGGCTTGAGACCCTGCGCGGGTTCGTTGCCTTCGCGAATCGTGGAGACGATGTCGGTCATTCTCAGGCCTCCCTAGCCGGGAAGTCGGCGCTGAACTGCACGGGGATGCGACCCTGGTCGTAGTCCTTGCGCAGTGGGTGACCGTCCCAGTCCTCGGGCATCAGGATGCGCGTGAGGTCGGGATGGTTGCTGAACGCGATGCCGAACATGTCGTACACCTCACGTTCCATCGCCTCGCTGCCCGGGTACATGTCGAACAGCGTGGGGAGGGTGGCGTCGGACTCGGGAACCTGCACGCGAACGCGGATGCGCTCGCGGCGCTCGAGCGACAACAGATTGACGACGACCTCGAACCGCTCGGCGGCGATGCCCTCGGGCAACTCGCGACCGGGGTGCGTCAGGAAGTCGACCGCAGTGAGGTCGATACACATCACGAACGTGTCGTCGAGCAGTGCTTTCACCGTTGCGACGTACTGCTCGCGGGTGGGGTGCAACACACGTTGGCCGCGACTGTCCGAAAGGGGGACTCCGTAAAGACTCATCAGGATCACCTGATTCCAAGAATGACGGGCACTGGCTGTGCACCCGCCGGGATCTCGGTGACATGCAGGTTCGCACCCGCGCCCGTGGCCTTGCGCCGCTTGAGCAGTTCGCCGTCCTCGATCTTCTGGTGCAGCGTCTCAATCGCGTGGATCAGCGTCTCGGGCGTCGGAGGACACCCAGGCGCGTACACATCGACCGGCACGATCTGGTCGACACCCTGCACGATTGCGTAGTTGTTGAACATGCCACCGCTGCTGGCGCACACGCCCATGCTGATGACCCACTTGGGCTCCATCATCTGGTCGTACACCTGGCGCAACACTGGGGCCATCTTCTGGCTGACCCGACCGGCGACGATCATGATGTCGGCCTGGCGCGGCGAGGCTCGAAAGACCTCCATGCCGAAGCGGCTGATGTCGTAGTGGGCGGCGCCGGTGGCCATCATCTCGATCGCGCAGCAGGCCAGGCCGAACGACGCCGGCCACGAACTACGGCTGCGCGCCCAGCTGACCAGATCTTCCAGCTTGGCGGTGATGGCATTGTGCGGGATACCGCCGAAGCCATCGTCCTGAATGTCCTTGATCAGCGTCACGCTGCTGCCTCCGGGCGGCCTTCGAGACCAACACGGCGGATGGTGCTGCTGGACGTGCGCTCGGGCGACAGCGCCGACTCGAGCCGACGCTGCGTCACGACCGGACCCCAGTCGAGCGCCCCGCGCGCGACCACGTAGACGAACGAAGCGAAGAAGACGACGCTGAACGCGAGCATCTCCCACAGTGCGTACGAACCCAGGAACGCGCGATCGACCGCGAACGGGTAGATGAAGATCAGTTCGATGTCGAACATGATGAAGAGCATTGCAACCACGTAGAACGTGACAGGGAAGCGCTCCGGTGCATCTCGGCTGGGCACGATGCCGCACTCGTACGGCGCCGCTTTGGCGGCGGAGGGCCGACGCGGTGCGAGCAAACGCGACCCGGCGAAGCTGAGTGCTCCGAACAGCACCGCCAGGATCAGCAGACAAACGATCGGCAGGTACTGACCCATGAGATCAGGCCTCTGCCGGAAGTGCCTTGGCCGCCCGGTTCGCCATGACCCGCTTGTCCCGGTTGTGCAACAACCAACACAAGAGCAGGAACACGATGAGCGAGAGGATGCAGATCTGCGCAGCCGGCACACGTTTGTTGCCGAGGTCGCGGATCATGTACACGTACTCGTGCGGACGACTGGTGTCGATCACCGAACGCGCTGGGGCCCGGCCCGGTTCGCTGCGCTGCGGCACCAGTGGCGCAACCTCCACGAGCGAGTAGTGCGGCTTGTGGAAGAACGCCAAGAAGTCGATACGACTGTCGAAGAACTGCGGGCTGCGCTCACCGCCCTTCTGGAACACGTTGACGACGACGAACTCACCGGCGGCGTACGCCTTCGAGTCGATGAACATCACGCTGCCGGCGGAACCGGCCTGCTGATACGCCGGCTTGGCCGAATCAAGCTTATTCCAGTGGTTGTCCTGCAACTGACCGGCGACCGCAACGGCGTCAGCAACGTGGTCGTCGGTCGGGGTGAACGGGGAGATGATCACACCTACCTCGGACAGCTTCGACATGTCACGAATGACGGTCTTGCCTGCCACGGGCTTCCAGCTCGGATCGTTGCCGAGCAGTCCCTTGCCGTACGTCCACCAGATGGCGCCCATGATGAACATCCAGCCGAACAAGGCCGCGAGTGCCACCAGGAAGCCCAAGCGGGCTCCGAGGTTGGTACCCAGGATCATGTAGAGGCTGCCGCACAACACCGTCGCCGCAATGATGACGATGAGGGTGCCGCGAAGTTCCCACTCCCAGTTGACTGCCAACAGAGCGCTCATCACAGACCCCGCACGTATTCGACGATTGCCTTGATCTGCTCGTCCGTGAGCAGGTGTCCGAAGGCGGGCATGCGGCCCGAACCCTGACCCTGCACGCCGTACTTCTTGCCGTTGGCCGAGCCGTTCTTGATGAAGGTGATCATGTCCTGCTCGTTGGGGAAGTGAGCGTTGGTTGCGCCACCGGTGAGGTTCCAGCCGAAGGCACCCTGCGCAGTGACGCCAGGGGAGCCGTAGCTCCACCCCGGGGTGTGGCAACGTGCGCAACTGTAGGCACCGCTGGCGAGGTCGAGGTTGAACAGCGCCTCACCCTCGCTGGCACCGGGGTGCTGCGTGAGATAGGCATCAACCGCCGACTGAATATCGGTCTTGTTCGTCTGCGGCACCGTGCCGCCGTCGCACACGAATGGATCGGCGTCCTTCACGAAGTTGTCCGTCGTGAGGCAGCCCTCGGGCTGCACCTGGATGCTCTTCAAGTACACGAGCAGCGTCTCGATGTTCTGGACGGTCATCGGGCCACCACCAGGCGAACCCCACGCCGACATCGGCGAGAATGGCCGGCCGTAGTTGAGGATGAAGCGAACCTCTTCCTCACTGAAGCGATAGAACACCGTGTTCAGTGCCGGGGCATACCAGGTGACCGACTTGACCTCACCGGTTTTCGGGTCGGTGACGGCGTAGGGCGCTTGGCCGCCCGTGGCCTTCATGCCGCCGTGGCAACCTGAGCAGTTGAAGCCGAGTTCGGCGGTGGGCTTGAACAATTCCTCGCCCCACCAGCGGAAGCGTTCGGTCATACCGGCCTTCGCACCCGCCTGACGGCTGGGTTCGAACGCCCAGGCCATCGGCAGACCCACCACGACAGTGATGAGCAGCAGGACGCCGAGGATCTGCATCCGCTCGAGCCGCCGTCCCTCAAGGACCTCGTCGTCGTAGTACGGCTTGCGGTTCGGCGCCATCTCGACTTCCGAGCCCAGCTCGCGACGAGCGCTGAGTTGGTTCAGGACGAAGTAGGAGACCCAGCCAATGCTGATGAGAGCAAAGAGCACCCATGCGACCGCTGAAGTGTTGAGCGCGATCATCCGTGTCCACCTCCACCGGTGATGCAGTGCGGACCCTCGGCCTCTTGGCCGCTGGTGTTGACTCCGATCGGGGCGCCGGTGAACACCGTCGATGTGTCGATGATGACGTCGCCGGAGCCGCCGACGGAAACGGCGAAGTGGTCCATGCCGCGCGGGGCCGGGCCACCCTTCTTCTCACCCACACGGTTGTACTGCGAACCGTGACACGGGCATTCGAACCACTGACTGCTGTTGCATTGCGGCACACGGCAACCCAGGTGTGGGCACTTCTGGTACGAGGCCATCAACCCGCTTTCCAGGCCGGAGAGGATGGGCGCATACTCCTTCACGCCCTTGGCCTTCGGCAACGCTTCCGACGGGTACACCGTCAGGTACGAACGAGCGCTGGAGGAGTAGAAGAAGCCGCTGTTGCTGCGGATCGTGGACAGGATGTCGTCGATCTTGCCGACGTTCACCTTGCCACCGAACACCGGGGCGGCAGTGGGCCACAGGAAGGCGACGAAGCCGGCAGCGGCGAACGTGGCCAGGCCGGTGGTCATCAGCGTGACGGTGGCGCGGTTGAGGAACTGACGGCGGCTGACGCCGATGTCTTCCGGGTCGGGGGCAACCCACGCGGTCGGGGCAGCGGCGGGTGCCGGCGCCGGGATACGCGATGCGGATGCTGCACGCTCGATGTCCTTGCCGCTGGGCGGCAAGTCGATCTCTGCGTCCTTGTCGCGGCGGCGCGTCTCGCGGCTGAGGGCGCCGGCGCCGCGAACATCGCTCTTGCGAGCGGCAGTGAGCAGCACCACGGCGGCCAACAGCACGATGGCTGCAACTGCAATGGCGATGATGGCTGAGGAACTCATGACAGCGGGGGCCTCACAGTTCGAAGAAGAGTCCGTCACGCCACGGCAGCGTGAAGTTGAAACCAGGACCACGGAAGAACGAACCGATGATGACGAGCACAGCCCAGAACATCAGGTGGATCGTCATGAGCGACGTCGCAAACTTGCGATCTTCCGGCTTGTTCGACGGGTTCTTGTCGATGTAGGGGGCGAGGATCAGCACGATCATGCCCACACCGGGGATCGTCACGCCGGCGATCATCGGGTGGAACATGGTGAGCAGTTCCTGCAGACCGAGGAAGTACCAGGGGGCCTTCGACGGGTTCGGCGTCTTGTTGATGTTCGCCTGCTGCAACAGCGGTGCGTTCACGAAGATCGAGAAGAAG
>CAIXHI010000151.1 GCA_903919215.1 uncultured Acidimicrobiaceae bacterium | reverse complement strand
AGTGAGCATGATGATCGGCGCCGTGCTGCGTTGCCGGATGAGACGGCATACGTCCCGGCCGTCCATGTCGGGGAGGCCGAGGTCGAGCAGCACCATGTCGTACCCGTCAGCGGCCAGCGCTGCGGCACCCGTGGCGGCATGTTCAACCTCGTAGCCGGCGGCCGTGAGCCCGTCGACGACACTCCCGGCGATCGAGCGGTCATCTTCCACCAGAAGGATCTTCACCTGGTCATTCTGACGCACAGTTTCGTCGACCCGACACCCAGGAGTGTCCACCCGGTCGAATTGGATGAATCTTGGACGTCCCTGGGTGGGGCGCGGGGGACAGCGTCTCTACTGTTGGTTCCATGAAGGCCCGTCTCGCCACAGTGCTGTCGCTCGCAGGGGTGCTCGTCACTGGTTCGGCGGCAGCCTTGGTGAACTCCGAGGTGTTGCAACCCGCCGCGTCGGCCACACAGGACGGGGTGCCTGCCCAGTCAATCGCGCAGACCCAGTCGAGCGCCCCGGTCGGCCCCGAGATGCCGCCACCGGCCGCCACGCAGGCGATCTACATGGTGGACGGCGCCGGGTTGGTCACACTCGACACCGCCGGTGAGGTGCTCACGGTCGTGCACGTCACGGGGAACGATGGCTGGACCGTGGTGTCGGCCACCAACGTCGACCCGACGAACGTCCTGGTGTCACTGCAGTCGGGAACCACGCTGGTCGAGTTCCGCGCTGCGCTGCTCTACGGCGTGGTGAGCACATCCGTGGACACCACCGATCTCAACACCACCACGGTGCCGGCACCGCTAGGCCCGGTGACGCAGCCCACCACGCGCCGGTCCACGGTGAAACACGCAAGCGCCACCACAACAACGGCGGGCGGCCACGAGGGCCACGAGGACGACCATCAGGACGATGACTGACACCGTGTTCGGTCGGTCGGAAGTGGCCGGCAACGACATCTCCCGTTTCGTTGCCGACCACTTCCCATCGACCGAACTCGATCTGTCGGTTCGGCGGGGTTCGTGAGTCGGACTATTCTTGGTACATGCGTACCGGAATACTGGCCGAACTTGCACAGCGCGCTGCGGCGCTCGTCGACGAAGGTCTGTTCAAACACGAGCGTGTGATCGCCTCACCGCAGAGCGCCCATATCCGCCTCGACGGAGTGCCTGGTATTGAGGTGCTGAACCTGTGCGCCAACAACTACCTCGGTCTGGCCGATCACCCGGCACTGGTGCAGTCCGCGCACGAGGCACTCGACGAGTTCGGCTACGGCATGGCCTCGGTGCGATTCATCTGTGGAACGCAGACCGTGCACAAGGCGCTCGAACACGAGCTCAGCACGTTCCTCGGCACCGACGACACGATCCTGTACTCGTCGTGTTTCGATGCCAACGGCGGGCTGTTCGAGACGATCCTCGACGAGCCTGACGTGATCATCTCGGACGCGCTGAACCATGCCTCGATCATCGACGGCATCCGGCTCAGCAAGGCGCAGCGCATGCGCTACGACAACAACGACATGGCACAGCTCGAGCAATGCCTGCGCGATGCGGCCGGTGCGCGCTACCGGTTGATCGCCACCGACGGTGTGTTCTCGATGGACGGTGTGATCGCCGACCTGCGCTCGATCTGCGATCTCGCTGAACGGTACGACGCGATGGTGATGGTGGACGACTCTCACGCCGTCGGATTCGTCGGCGCGTACGGCCGGGGTACACCCGAATACTGCGGTGTGAGCGGCCGTGTCGACATCATCACCGGCACGCTCGGCAAGGCACTGGGCGGTGCGAGCGGCGGCTACACCAGCGGCCGTCAGGAGGTCATCGACTGGCTCCGGCAACGATCGCGCCCGT
>CAIXHI010000150.1 GCA_903919215.1 uncultured Acidimicrobiaceae bacterium | reverse complement strand
TCGCCACGACACGCGACCAGATCAGTGAGCGGTGCCGCCCCGATCACGTTCCGAATCAGCCCGAGGTCCATACGAACGACCGTACGCAAGGGGTGTGACAAGGTATCCCGCCGACCACACGAGCCGCTTGTGGCAGGCTTGACACGGTGAGGATCACCGCCCTGGCGACAACGCTGCTGGTATCAGTCGCCTGTCTATCGGCGGCCTGCGCAGACGCCGACAACTACGACGGCGGAACGATCCAGGTGATCGCCGACGAGGCCGGCGCCTCGACCTTGATGCTGTACATCAGCAATCAGAGCTTCGAGGACGACAACGTGCGCATCGAGGTCCGACTTGACGGCAGGGCGCTCATCGCCCGCCAGTTCGCCGTCGGCAACCAGCACAACTGGATCCCCCACAGCGTCACCCTCGACGCAGGCACGCACACCCTCACCGCCACCAGCGACACCGGCGTCAACCACTCCGCCACGTTCGAGATCGCCGATGCGCAGACTCGCTACGCCGTCCTCGACTACTGGTATTACCCGAACGACCCATCCGCGCCACGCAATTTCAGCTTCACGGTGCAGGACGACCCGGTCGGGTTCGACTGACCCGGTGTCACACCGAGGTGGCGCAGAAGGTGTCACCTTGCGGCAACGACTGCATCGTGGCGACGTCGGCGTCGCCGTACAGGGCGGTCAGCATGCCCTTCACCATCCCGCGGTCGACGGCGCAGATCACGGGGTGATCGATGGCCACATCGCCGAACGGGCAGTGGTTGTTGACGATGCGCAGCTGGTTGTTGCGCTGATCGGCGTGGGCAGCGAAGCCGTGGGCGGTGAGCGCGTCGGCCACGGCCTGCATCGCCGAGCGCAGGCTGCGCTGACCGGCAGCGATGTCGGGGCCAGTCAGCCCCTGCGCCATGGCCCGTCCGTACTCCTGGCCCACTTCCTCGGCCATGATTTCAGCCTTGTCGCGCGGCAGCAGTGCCAGCGCACGGCCCAACAGCGACAGCACCAGGTCGTCGCTGCGCACCGGCATATCGGTGACGAGGTCGATCGTGGCACCCTCCGGAATGCGGTAGTGCTTGCTGGGGCGCCCGGCCCCGGCCCCCTCAGCGCGGCCGACAGCGACCTCGAGGTACCCGCCTGCTGCGAGTTTGTCGAGGTGGTGGCGAGCCACATTGGGATGCACACCGAACTTCTCCGCGACCTGTGCGGCGGTCACGCCAGCGCCCGCTTCCCGGGCGAACAGGTAGATGCCCCGCCGGGTGGGATCGCCGAACGCGTCAGTGATTGCCGACACGGTGCTGGTGAACGACGGTGAGTTGGCAGCCACGCCGGTATTCTACCTATCCGCGTAGTGGTAATTCGCCGCACTGCCAGCACCTATCCCGGAGGCCCCTCATGCCCACGCACGAGCAAGTCATCGATGCACTGCGCCCCGTGGAAGATCCCGAGCTGCATCGCAGCATCGTCGACCTCGGAATGGTGCGCGATGTCACGATCAGCGACGACGGCAAGGTGGGCGTGCTCATCGCCCTCACGGTCGCCGGTTGCCCACTGCGTAACGAGATCCAGAACCGCGTCGGCGGTGCGATCACTCCCCTGCCCGGCGTCACGGGTTACTCGCTCGAGTTCACGGTGATGACCGACAAAGAGCGCGAGGCCGTGCGCGAGATGCTGCACGGTCACAGCCACGGTCCGTCCGGCCAGGCACCGTCGGGCCAGGCGCACGGGCATGCCGAGGGCAAGGCCGTCCCCTTCAACCGTCCCGGCAACAAGACCCGCCCGCTGCTCATCTCCAGCGGCAAGGGTGGCGTCGGCAAGAGCAGCGTCACGGTGAACCTCGCCGTCGCTCTGGCCAGCCATGGTTTCAAGGTGGGCATCGTCGACGCCGACATCTACGGCTACTCCGTGCCCCGCATGCTGGGCGCGGATCGCGACCCGGTGGTCATCGACGACATGCTGATCCCGCCGTCGAACCACGGCGTCACGTGCATCTCCATCGGCTACTTCGTGCCCGAGGGACAGGCCATCATCTGGCGTGGCCCGATGCTGCACAAGGCGCTCGAGCAGTTCCTGGCCGACGTGTTCTGGGACGAGCCCGACTTCCTGCTCATCGACATGCCGCCCGGCACCGGCGACATCGCACTCAGCCT
>CAIXHI010000149.1 GCA_903919215.1 uncultured Acidimicrobiaceae bacterium | reverse complement strand
TTGGAACCGTTGTAGAAGCCGAACTGGTCGGTGACCGCTCGCACATACGCCGACCAGTTGGCAGTGATCCGGCCAGGGCCGGAACCCTCGTAGCTGGGCAACATGTCGTACGGCAGGAACAACTGCAGTACGAAGGTGATGCCGATGGCAACTCCGCCGGCGATTGCCGCACGGATGCTGGCGAGGCGCAACACCGGCCGCCATGTGGTGCGCGTGGCAGTGAACAGGTGGCTCGCTCCGATACCGAGCAACAGCGCAGCGGTGATGCCGAGTCCCTCGTTGCGGAAGCTGAAGGCGGCTGCCCCGAGTGCGCCGAGGCCGATGGCCTGCCGGGTGGTGATCGGGCCGCGGCTGAGCCATCTGGCGAGCGTGGCCAGGCACAGCCCGGTTATGGCCAGATACGGCAGGTCGGAACCGACGACGTCGACCCAGCGCACCATCGGCAGCGAGAGCGTGAAACATGCTGTCGAGCCAAGTGCCGCGGCGAGTGGCAACCGGCGCCGGGCGAGTGAGAACCAGGCGCCAGCGCCGATGGCGAAGGCGGCGGCCATCGTGAACTTGAGGGCCATGATGTCGCGCCCGAAGAGCGCGAGCGGGATGGCGAGCAGGATCGAGGTGCCCCAGGGGTATACATCGGGGCTGAAACCCTTTGCCCTCGACCACTCCACGGTGTAGTGGATGTCGCGGATCACCCTGGCGGTATCGAAGTGCACGAGCCCTTCACCTTGGCGGATGTACAACGCGAAGTCATCACCCCAGAAGTGACCCGGTTGCAGAGCACTCAGCGCCACTGCGAACGAGATCCAGACGATGAGGATTGGCAGTTCGACGCCGTCGAGACGCAACCAGCGTCGTCGGCGCGCGGGGGCAGCGTCGGGAGCATCGGCGGGGTCGATGTCGGGGTCGATGTCGGGGTCGACGGCGGGCTCGATGGCGGGCTCGATGTCGGGGTCGACGGCGGGCGCCGGGATCGTCTCGGGTTCGAGCTCGCTCATCGGGACGACACTAGGTGGTCGGAGGAGGAGCAGTTCGTACAGCGGCACCTAGGCCGGCGGCGCTACGGTGCGCAACGATGAGCGCCGTCACCCCGGGCATGGTCTGTAGCCACCACCACCTCTACTCCGCCTTGGCGCGCGGCATGCCGGCGCCGCCGCGGCAGCCGACGAAGTTCCGCGAGATCCTCGAGCAGGTGTGGTGGCGGCTCGACGTCGCGCTCGACGAGGAGATGATCCGCTGGTCGGCGATGCTCGGGGCTGCCGAGGCGCTGATGTGCGGCACCACCGCCATTGTCGACCACCACGAGTCGCCCACGTGTATCGACGGCAGCCTGTCCGTCATCGCCGATGCGTGTGCCGCCGTCGGCGTGCGCACGAACCTGTCCTACGGCGTCACCGACCGTCACGGCCCCGAGGGTGCCCGGCGCGGTCTGGCGGAGAACGAGCGGTTCCTGCGCTCCGGTGGTCGCGGGATGGTGGGAGTGCATGCTGCGTTTACGTGCGGCGACGACACGTTGCACGCTGCAGCTGGTCTGGCCAGCGACCTCGGTGTCGGCGTGCACATCCATGTCGCCGAGGGGCCCGACGACATTGCTGCCGGCGAGCGGTTGCAGACGTTGGCGCGCGACGACTGGCACCTCGTGCACTGTGTGTACCTCGACCGAGACCTGCCAGGAACCATCGCCCACAACCCGCGCAGCAACATGAACAACGCGGTCGGCTACGCCGCGCCGGCGACGCGCCCGAACCGCATCGTGCTCGGCACCGACGGCATCGGCGCCGACATGCTGGAAGAGGCCCGCCTGGCGTACGTGCGTCTGCGCGAGAGCGATGTGTTGGCTACGCCGGATGTGGTCTGGACGTGGCTGGACAACGGCTACGCGCTGTTCCCCGAGGCTCGTGCCGACCGGGTGACGTGGAACTACGACCACGCCGACAGCGGCTGGCACGTGGTGTTCACGCCCGGAATCCGCGCGCTGCAGGTGGAGGTTGGTGGCGAGGTGCTGCTGCGCGACGGCCTGCCCACGCGGGTCGATCTCGCCGAGGTGCGGGCCAAGGCCGCCGAGCAAGCGCAACGACTGTTTGCACGCCTGTAACCGAGTACCTCGACATCGTCCCGCGGTCGCGAACCAGTTCACGTCGCGCGGTTCACCGCAACGCTGCGGTCACGACCGCGACATGAACCGGGGGTTGATGGGGCCGTCGCCGGCGCTGGGCTTGTACGAAACGTAAAGGCACTATCGTGCTGCCCATGAGCACGCTCGCCACGACGCCGATGGCTGTCTACCTGCAGGACGCCCACCCGATCCGCGAAGGCATGGCCATCGCGCAGTACGCCGAGGCCAAGGGCTTCCACGCCGTATGGCAGGCCGAGAGTCGCCTCGTGCGCGAGGCCACCGTGCCGATGGCTGCATTCGCCAGCGTCACCGACCACATCAAGGTCGGCTCGGGTGTCGTCGACTGCTGGAGCCGCAACCCGGCTCGCCTCGCCGCCACGTTCAGCACACTCGACGACCTGGCCCCCGGCCGCGTCATCCTCGGTATCGGTGCCTGGTGGGACCCATTGGCTCAGAAGGTCGGCATCGATCGCGCCCGTCCGCTGACGGTGATGCGCGAGATCGTCACCGTCGTGCGCGCACTGCTGCACAACGAGACGGTCACGTTCGACGGCACATACGTGCACCTCGATGGCGTCGAACTGGACTACGTGTACCAGGAGCGCCGACCGAAGGATGTGCCCATCTACATCGGCGCTACCGGTATGCAGATGATGGAGCTCACCGGTGAGATCGCCGACGGAGTGGTGCTGAACTACCTCGTCTCGCCCGACTACAACCTGCGGGCGATGGAGCACCTGGCCATCGGTGCGGCGAAAGCCGGCCGCAGCGTCGACGACATCGACCGCCCGCAGCTGGTGGTGTGCTCGGTGCACGAGGATCGTCAGACCGCGCTCGACATGGCACGCATGATGGTGACGCAGTACCTCGGCCAGCAGCCGCACATCATGAAGGCCTCGGGCGTGCCTCAGAGCCTGCTCGACAAGGTGGGCGAGGTGCTCACCTGGCCGGCCACGCACGAGCAGGTCGAGGCCGCCAGCAAGTTGGTGCCCGACGAGATCGTGCAGATGCTCACCGCCAGCGGCACCCCCGCCGAGGCCCGTGCCAAGGTGCAGGAGTACATCGATCACGGCGCGACGTGCCCGATCCTGTACCCGCTGGGCGACGTGCACGCGATGATCGACGCCTTCGCGGCCCCCTGATCGCCGCCCCTGACCGCTACAGCCAGTCGCGGCGTTTGAACGCGCGGTACAACCCGAAACTCAGCACCGTCATCAGACCCAGTGCGAACGGGTAGCCCCAGTACCAACTCAGTTCGGGCATGTTCGTGAAGTTCATCCCGTAGATGCCGGCGATGAGGGTTGCACCGAACACGATCGAGCCCCATGCGGTGAGCTGCTTCATCACCAGGTTCATCTGGTTGCTCATCACTGCCAGGTGCGCATCGACCGCGTTGCCCACCAGTTCACGCAGTTCGTCGACGATGTCGACAGCGCGCAGCAGCTTGTCGAACGTGTCGCGGATGACGACGAGCGCCTCGCCGTCCACCCACTGCACCTCCTTGCGCAGCAGCGCGGACAACACTTCTCGCAGCGGTATGACGGCGCGGCGCAGTTCCAGCAATCGTCGTCGCACGGTGAACAGGTCGGCCTGCACCTGACGCTCGGCCTGCAGTGGTTCACCGAAAATGCGATCCTCGATCGACTCGAGCCGGTCCTCCAGAACGTCGGTGGAATCGAAGTAGCCATCCACCAACTCCTCGATGACGGTGGCCAGCATCATCCCCGAGTTGGCCTCGCTGCCGAGGCGTTCGAGACGCGTGCGGGCCGTGGACGGGTCCCACTCATGTTCTTCGTCGTCGTGACGACGGATGGTGACGAACCAGTCGTCGCCCACGTACATGTCGATCTCGGCCAACCCGCCACTGAATGCCACGACGTAGGCATGGTCGGCGAAGCGCTGCATGGTGGGCCGGGCGGCGCGGCGATGCCCTTCATCGAAGGTGCGATCATCCAGGCCGTAGCGGTGATCGAGTGCGTCGAGGTCGTCTGTGGTGGGGTCCACGACGTCGATCCAGGTGGTGCTGCCGTATGTCTGCTCACTGATCACACCCCGAGCGTACGGTGCTCGGCTTCGCCGTCGGGGCCGCCGCCACTACCATGGCGACTCATGGGTCAACTGATCGCCGTCACTGAGAAGCCGAGCCCGAATGTGGGGGTGCGTCGCTACGAAGCCAACCGCAGTCTCACAGGGATGGGTCACGAGGTGTTCACCTCCGCAGCCGATGCCATCGGGCCGCGGCCGGCAGCGAAGGTCGCTCGCGATCTGCTCGCCACCGGTGAAGTCACCGGCGTACGGGTCTACGGCAACATGATCACCGTCGACCTGGCCCCCGGCCGTACGGGTGCGCTGCTCGATGAAGTGGTGCGCGACCTGTACCAGTACTGGAAGCCGGGCATGGAGATGCCGACATTCGATGATGTGGCGGCTGATGCTCCGGCGGCTGCCGCTCCTGCCGCCGGTGGCGGCACTGCCACGGGTGCCGAGGCCGACTTCCTGGCCCGCGTGCCAGCAATCCTGGTCGAGCGCAGTCGCGCCGCCCTGGCCCAGTGGAACGCCGAGCACTGAGCAAAGTCGGCGCTGAAGTCCGGACGGGTCGCACCTGAACGCCGACTTGCGCGGGGCCCGGTCAAGTCGGCGCTGAAGTCCGGACGGGTCGCACCTGAACGCCGACTTGTTGGTGGCGCGATCGAACAGGTGTTCGGTATGATCGCGGGATGGCCCGTGGTGCACTCGCCGACAACCTGACCGCACTCGCCGCCCTCGCCGAGAAGGGCGTCGTCTCCGGCGCCGTGGCGCGTGAGCGCACGCTGCCGGTGTTGACCCCGTTCGTCGATCTGTTGCCGCACGGGGCGCTGCAGCGCGGCAGCGTCGTGGGGTGCCATGGTGTCGCCGGGGTGTCGCTCGCGATCGCGCTCGCCGCTGGTCCGTCGGCTGAGGGCGCATGGGTGGGGGTGGCTGGGATGCCCGGATTGGGCGTGGCTGCGGCGGTGGAGTTGGGCGTGGCCGCGGACCGACTGGTGCTGGTGAACGAGCCGACCGGATCCGGCGCCGATGGCACACGGTTCGACGATGCCCGGTGGGCCGAGGTGCTGGCGGCGATGATCGACGGGTTCGACGTGCTGGTGCTCGGCCCCGGCACCGAACGCGTGCGTGCGGGTACTGCCCGACGGCTGATGGCTCGTCTGCAGGCCCGCGGTGCAGTCGCGATCGTGGTGGGGGCACCCGATGCAGGGCCGTTCGGGACCGACCTCACGCTGCAGGCAGACAGCAGTCAGTGGCAGGGTCTGGGCGACGGCCACGGTGTCGCCCGCGGCCGACGTTCGGTGGTGCAAGTGGCGGGTCGGCGCGTGCCGCGCCCGCGGCGGGTAGCTCTGTGGCTACCCGGTAGCGAAGGGTGCATCACCACGATCGAGCAGCCGCACGGCACCGTCGTGCCGTTGCGGCCCACGGGGTAGGTATGGCCAGCGAGCGCGTGCCGCGGCTGGGGGTGCTGTGGTGCCCGCACTGGCCGGTGGTGGTGGCGGGTGCCGTCGCGGGCGAACCCGTGGCGGTGGTGCACGCCAACCGGGTGATCGCACACTCGCTCGCCGCAGCCGAGGCCGGTATCACGATCGGGCAACGCCGCCGTGAGGCGCAGGCCTGTTGCCCGTCGGTGCGCATCGAGCAGCACGACCCCATGCGCGATGCCCGCGTGTTCGAACAGGTGGTGCGTGCCGTCGGCGTTCGGGTGCCGCGACTGGAAGTCACCGAACCGGGCCTGCTGACCTTCGTCGCCCGTGGGCCGGCGCGCTACTTCGGTGGCGAGGCGGCAATGGCCGAAATGTTGGTGCAGACGGCAGCGGATGCGCTGAGCGGCACATCTCTGGGCGGCACATCGCTGGGTGTCGGGGTGGCCGACGGCCGCTTCGCCGCGGTGGTGGCCGCGCGGCGTTCATCGCGCGCCGGGCGGCCGTTGGTGATCGAGGCGGGGCAACCGGCGACGGCCGAGTTCCTCTCGCGGTTGTCCGTGCGCTGGCTGTCGGTAGTGGCCGGGGTGCCGGCCGATGTCGTCCACCTGCTGCAACGCCTCGGTATGCAGCACCTTGGCGCGTTCGCGGCACTGCCCGAGGCGGATGTGCTGGCCCGCTTCGGTCATGTCGGAGCGTTTGCCCATCGCCTTGCCGGTGGCGGCGACGACCGACTACCGGGCACGGTCGACCCACCTGCTGGGATGCAGGTGCAGCAGGTGTTCGACGAACCGGTGCACCACTCCGACGCGCTCGTGTTCGTCGGTCGCCAGTTGGCCGAACAGTTGGTGGGTGCTCTCGCCGCGGACGGCCGGGTGTGCACCCGTCTGTTGGTGACGGCCGAGACCGAGCATGGCGAGCAGAGTGAACGTCTGTGGTATCGCAGCAGCGGGCTCAGCGCGGCGGCGATGGTGGAACGTGTGCGCTGGCAACTCGACGCGTGGGCGCAGCACGAGGCGCTCACCGCCGGGGTGATGATGCTGCGCCTCGACCCGATCGAGGTGTGTGGTGACGACGGTGTGCAGCTGGGGTTGTGGGGCGGCCGCACCCAGGCCGATGAATGGGCCGTGCGAGCGGTGGCCCGCTTGGTTGCCGTAGCGGGTGAGCAGCAGGTGCTGGTGCCCGCGGCACAGGGCGGCCGACAGCCCCACGATGCCTACACGTGGGTACCGGCGATCACCGCCGACCTGCTGGAACCGGCCGAGCGGCTCGCCATGCCAGCCGGGCCGTGGCCGGGGCGTCTGCCGTCGCCCTCACCCGCGCTCGTACACGACCCTCCGGCACCGCTGTCGGTGGTGGATGCCGCCGGTCAGGTCGTGCGGGTGACGGCCCGCGGTGGCGTCTCCGCTCCGCCGGTGACCGTGACGTTCGGGGTCAGGGGCACCATCGGCGGCAGCGTCGAGCGAGTGCAGTCGTGGGCCGGGCCGTGGCCGGTGGAAGAGCGGTGGTGGGACGCCACCCGTACGCGCCGCATCGCCCGCTTCCAGTTGCTCACCGTGTCGGGCCGGCTGTTGCTGGCCGTCGTCGAACGCGGCACCTGGGCGCTCGCCGCCGAATACGCCTGAATCGGCGGGGCGGATGCGACCGAGAACGCCTGACTAGGCGGAGATCAGCGTGCGGGTGTCGAGGCTGGCGTCGGTGAGCGTGCGCAGCAGGTCGTTGCTGAGACGGAAGCCGACGCCGCGGACCGTGTGGATGAACCGCAGGTCGGGCTCGATCATCTGCAGTTTGCGACGCAGGTTGCTGAGGTGCACGTCGACGACATGCGTGTCGCCCACCCAGTTCGGACCCCACACCTCTTCGAGGAGTTCCTGGCGCGAGCACACTTCCGCCGGGCGGCGGCACAGCTGCTCGAACAGGGCGAACTCGATGCGGGTGACCGCGACATCAAGGCTGTTGACCCGGATTTCCTTGCGGCCGACGTCGACCGTGAGCGCACCGAGTGAGATCAGCGAGGCCTGCATCGGGTCCCAGCGGGAGTGCAGTTGGCGCGGGCGCCGCAACATCGCCTGGCAGCGTGCGGCCAGCTCATCGGGGTTCATCATCGACGACACGACATCGTCGGCCCCAGCGCGCAGGGCACGGATACGTGCATTGTCGGCATCGGGGGGAGCAATGCCGACAATGTACGCATCAGTCAGGGCCCGCATCGTGTCGAACAGGCTTCCGCCCTCGGGGCTGGGAAGTTCAAGGTCGACCATGACGACATCGGGGGAGAACGAACGGGCCAGCGTGAGCGCGGCCTCTTCTTCCGTCGTGGCGCTCACTGAGTATCCGCGAGTCCGCAGTGCGGACGACGCCACACGTCGCAGCATCGGATCGGCAACAGCCAATAACACCCTGGGGGCGAGTTGTGCATCGGGTTCCATGGCAGTGCTCCATCCTGTCGATGGTTGGTGAGCGACGGACCGGAAGGAGACCTGCCGAACTGTCACACCACTATCGGCGCGTATTTGGGCGACCTGAAGGGTTTATTTTGACGATCTCGTGTACCAGCGAACACGAACCGGTGAGTACTGCTCGGTACGGTGTCGGGATGATCGAACTGACCGCCACGATTCGCGATGCAGTGCTGGCACGGCGACCGGTCGACGCTCGTGAGCGCGAATCGATCGCCCGTTTCATCGAACTGTTCGATGGGCTCGAGCGTCCGTTCGACGAGCATGCCCACAAGGTGCATGTCACCAGTTCGGCCATCGTGGTCAGTGACGACCGACGGCGGGTGCTGCTGCACAAGCACAAGCGCCTGGGTATGTGGTTGCAGCCGGGTGGGCACATCGAAGCCGGTGAAACACCATGGGACGCCGCGGTGCGGGAGACGATCGAGGAGACCGGGTTGCCGGCGGTGTTGGCCGGAGCGGATCTGCTGCACGTCGATGTGCACAGCGGCGGGCGTGGCCATGTCCATCTCGACCTGCGCTATCTCGTCGAATCACCACTGGTCGCGCCCACTCCGCCCGAAGGTGAGAGCCAGGAGGTGCGCTGGTTCGCGTGGCATTTGGCGATCGACACTGCCGACGCTGGGCTGGAAGGTGTGCTGCGGTCACTGCAGCCCGGGCCGGCCAAGGTGCGCCAGGCGCGCCACACCGACGCCACCGAGTGTGCGCAGGTGTACTTGCGCTCGCGGGCCTTCGCCCTGCCCACCGTGCCACTGGTGCACGAACCGCGCGAAGTGCGCCGGTGGATGGCCGACGAGGTGGTCGGCCGCGCCGACATGTGGGTAGCCGAAGTAGACGGCACGGTGGTGGGTCTGATGGTGCTCGACCACGGCCGCGGCGGGGCCGGTTGGATCGAGCATCTGTACCTCGACCCGGCCTGGGTCGGGCGCCGTCTGGGCGACCGGTTCATGGATCTGGCCAAGGAACGTCTGGCGGATGGGATCGAACTCTGGTCGTTCCAGGCCAACGAGGCCGCCAGCCGTTTCTACGAGCGTCACGGGTTCATTGCCGACGAGCGCACCGACGGGGCCGGCAACGAAGAGCGATCGCCCGACGTCCGCTACCGCTGGCAGCCGTAACGGTCGGTTTCTGGGAAGAAATC
>CAIXHI010000148.1 GCA_903919215.1 uncultured Acidimicrobiaceae bacterium | reverse complement strand
CTGCGGCTGCCGATGTTGGAGCGGGCGGGGTCGGCGGCACCGGCCCACGGCGAGTTCGGTTCGACGCACGCGTTCGCGTCAGAACCAGTGATCAGGAAGTTCTGCGCGGCGGGGTCGGCGGGCGGGAACGTAGCGTCCGGAGTGAGGCTCGTGCTGGTGTCGCCGGTGTCGCCGGTGCTGACCTGCGTAGCGGGCACTGTCAGCGTCGTGGTCTGCACCGCGACCTTGTCGGTCTGCAACCGGCCATCAAGCTGATCCTTGCCGTAGATCAGCGCCGTGGCGCCGACGAGGCAGGCGAGCACGACGACGATGTTGAGCGTCAGGACGGCTCGCTGGCTGGTGGTGTGCCGCGGCGTACGCGACGGCTCGGCAGGGGTCGGTTCCATGGCGGCAACAGGCTACCCGGCAGCCTGCGCAGGCTGGAGTCGGGGGAGGCCGATGAGCGGCGACCGGTCAGGTGCAGACGATGTTCTTGTCGGGGACGATCTGCCCCACGGTGTTATCGGCTGGCTGCGTGACACCGGGTGCTGGGGCGGCACTCGTCGTCGTGACCTGGAGCCCACCGTCGGCGGTGCTGCTCGTCGGCGATGCTTGCTCCGGCGCGCCGATGAGCGTTGCCGAACCCTGGAAGATGGCAAGGATTGCGGTCATCGCTGTGCTCTGTACGTAGACCTGCACGGCGTACTGCCCTTGCATCTTGCCCGTCGAGTCGACCTGGTAGGTGCGGATGCTCTCGGGGGCGACGTCGTGCATCACGCCGGCAAACTTCAACATGTCGTCGACCGTGAAACCCTGTTCGGTGACGATGTCGCTCTGCAGCGTGGAGAGCAGACCGCGGGCGACCTTGGGGTCGAACAAACCCTTGTCGAGTGCTTTGCGCAGCACTCGGCGGAGGAAGTCCTGCTGACGTGAGATGCGCGCCAGATCGGCGAAGCCGTCCTCGTGGGTCTGACCGTTGGCGTCGATCGACTTGAGGTGACGCGACCGCACGTAGGCCAACGCTTCGTCACCGCTGAACGTGTGGCAGCCGGCCGCCTTGATGTTGAGCCCGATGTTCTTGTCGACGACTGGTGTCGCGAACGGAACGCCCACGCCGCCGACGGCATCGACGATGCGCTTGAACGCGCAGAAGTCGACCTGGACATAGTGATCGATCTTGATGCCGAAGTTGTTGTAGATGGTGTTCGCGAGCAGCGTGTAGTCGTCCTTGACGTACGCCGAGTTGATCTTGTTCTTGCCGTGGCCGGGGATCTTCACCCACAGGTCGCGGGGAAACGACAGCACCGCGGCGGCGCGCGTGGTGGGGTCGACGCGCATCACCATGATCGTGTCGCTGCGGCTACCGAGCGCATCGCGACCGACGGTGGCACCCGCCCACGGTGAGTTCGGGTCGTTGCACGCGTTCGCATCCGAGCCGGTGATGAGGAAGTTCTGTGCCGCCGGATCGGCCACCGGGAACGTCTCGGGCGGTCCCGTCGGCCCGGTGGTGTCGCCGGGAGCGGTGGAAGCTGGTGCGGCGGTCGCGGTGGTGACCTGCACCTGCACCTTCGCGGTCTGCAGGCGGCCGTCGAGTTCGTTCTTGCCGTAGAGCAGCGCAACAGCGCCGCCCAGACATGCGAGCACCACCAAGATGTTCAGCGCAAGAACGGCGAACTGAGCAGGGGTGTGGCGCATCCGGTATGACGGTTCATCCGGCTGCGACGGATCGGTGGGGAACGTCCGCATGGCGGCACAGAGGCTAGCCGTCCACCCGCCGGTGCGGAGGTCGGCCCCCCGAGTTGATGGTGGGCGGGTTATTGTCTCGCCGTGCTCGCCACACAGCCACTCTGGGTCCAACGGCTCGCCACACTCCATCTGCTCACGCCAGCAAGGATTGCGGTGGGCGTCCTTGTCGCGATCGTGCTGACGTTCGTCGTCCGACGTGCGATCAAGCGGGTGTTGAGGCGGGTGCTCGATCTACCGGGCAGCGATCGTGGCCGCGCGGAGGCTCGTCAGGGGGCGATCGCGTCAGCGCTCCGCGGCGCGCTGGTGGGTGTCATCTGGTCGATGGCGATCATCTTCATCGTCGGTGAAGTGGGAATCAACATCGGTGCCTTCGTTGCCACGGCCACCGTCGTCGGTGGTGCAGTGGCCTTCGGTGCCCAGACCATGGTGCGCGACATGATTGCCGGTTTGTTCGTACTGGCAGAGGATCAATACGGCGTCGGGGACGAGGTCGACTTGGGCTTGGCATCGGGCACCGTCGAGCGCATCACCTTGCGCTCGGTGCGACTGCGTGATGGCTTCGGCACGGCGTGGTATGTACCGCACGGTGGTGTTGCCCGCGTCGGCAACCTGTCGAAGTCCAGTGTCACGCGCCTCGATGTCGAGGTATCGCGGCGGATGCCGATGGCCGCCGCCGAAGCAGCGATCGAAGAACTGTGCACTGCACTGATGGAACTGCCGGAGATGGGCGACCTGATCCTCGGCGCGCCGTGCCTCGCGGGTGTCGCCTCGATCGCCGATGAACGCGTGGTGTTCCACGTCACCGTCGCGTCGCGCCCTGGTACACAGGACCAAGTGACTGCGAAGTGGCGGCGACTCACGCTCGAAGCGTTCGAGGCGGGCCGCTTGCAAGCACCCACGAAGCGTCAGCGCGAAGCTGACTGACCCAGCGCGTGAACCGGGCGTCGTCAGGGAATGACGATGACGGTGGTGCCGATGGACGCCCACTTCCACATGAACTGCGCGTCGGCAGTGGTCTCACGCAAACAACCGTCGGAGATCGGTTGCCCGAGCTCGGCGTAGGTCTGCACGGGTTTGCCGCGACGCACCGGGATCTCGTGGAATCCGATGTTGTCGCCCAGCGGACCCTTGGTGAAGCGGATCATGTAGCGCATGCACGTGTCGGGGTGCCTGCTGCTGCAGGTGTACATCGACTTCGAGAACACCTGGAAGGTGCCGGTGGCTGGCTGATCGAGCCGACCCGAAATGGGGAACTCACGGACGAGTTGATCGGTGGCATCGAAGACCCAGACATGCTGCTGTGAGATCGAGTAGACCGCCCGCCGGCCAGTTCCCGGGTCGGGATTGGGCAGCGTGGTGTGCACCTGCAGGACGGTGCCACGTTCGATCGACGCACCGGTGGCATCAGCAGCATTGATCGGTTGGCTATCGGCGGCCGCTGACGGCCCGAGCCACAGCCCTGCGACGAGTGCGCAGCACAGTATGGGGAGGAGGGTTCGCCGCATGGCAGACATGGGGTCGTCCGTCACTCAGCCGGTGCCAGGGTGACGTCGCACCTGAGTGCGTCACCCGCCAGCAAGCGGAGGTCGGTGATCGTGCCCGCATCGCACAGGTCGATGCGCCCGGCCTCGATCGCGGCGTGTGCGGCGGCCGGAGCGGTGACCACCAACAACGACACGGCGGCCTTCTGGCTGGCCTTGGCCTCGGTCTTGGCTCGGCGCACTCCGGCGAGCACCTCGCACACCGGGTCGATCAGGGAAGCATCGCCAGTTGGTGTGCCACCGACCGTCGGCCACGACTGCGCGTGCACTGAACCCGGCTGCCACCACGACCACACCTCTTCGGTGACGAACGGGATGAACGGGGCGAACAGGCGATGGATGACGTGCAGTGCGGTGCGCAATGCAACCTGCGCGGACGCGGCGAGCGCCTCGCCATGTGTGCCGTAGGCGCGACCCTTCACCAGTTCCACGTAGTCGTCGCAGAACCACCAGAAGAACCCCTCAGCGGCTTCCAGCGCACGCGCGTAGTCGAATCCGGCGAACGCCGTGGTGGCCTCGCCGACGACACCGTCCAGCCTGGCGAGCATCGCCAGGTCGATGTCCTCGGTGGGCGCTGCACCAGCAGGCGGCTCGCCGAAGCCGAGCACGAACTTGCTGGCGTTGAGCAGCTTCGTGGCCAGCTTGCGGCCGATCTTCATCTGGCCTTCGTCGAATGCGGTGTCGACACCGGGGCGCCCGCTGGCTGCCCAGTAGCGCACGGCGTCGGTGCCGTACTGCTCGAGCAGGTGCAATGGGGTGACCGTGTTGCCCTTGCTCTTCGACATCTTCTTGCGGTCGGGGTCGAGGATCCAGCCGGACAGCGCGGCGTGACGCCACGGTGGGCAGCCGTGCTCGTGGTGGCTGCGCACCATCGTGCTGAACAGCCAGGTGCGGATGATGTCGTGACCCTGCGGACGCATGTCCATCGGGAACACGCGGTCGAACAGGT
>CAIXHI010000147.1 GCA_903919215.1 uncultured Acidimicrobiaceae bacterium | reverse complement strand
GCTCGTTGTGGGCATGTGCTCGCGAGTCCATTTTCGGCGGTGGGGCCGCCTCTTGGCTGCGATTGCGCTGGCTCATTGGTACCTCCGTATGTTTTCGGAACGTACTGACTGTTTCCCGTGACTGAACCGTACGTCACTTGCGGCTCACCCGGAAGGGACCTTGGGTAACAGTTCTGTGCGCTTTTCGCCCGGGCCTATTTCTTGCTGGAGATCTGGCTCTGGAGCGCCGTCACCTTTTCCAGGAACCACGGTTGCTGGGTGCTCCACACCTGCGGTGTCAGCTCACGGGCGACCGCGTCGGCGTGCACGGAGATGTCGGCCATGTCCTTGATGCTCTGCTTGATCTCCAACACCAGTTGCCGCGGCGCCTTGCCGGCGCGAGCGGCCATCGCCTGCGCGGTGGCCAGCAACTGGTCGTCGTCGACACACTTGTGCACCAGGCCGACGCGCTCGGCTTCCGCTCCGTCCATGATCTCGCCGAACACCACACCGGCGAACGTGGCCTGCGGGCCGACAATGCGCCGCAGCATCCAGGTGTGACCGCCACCCGGGTGGATGCCGATGCTGAGGAAGCGAGTATCGAACTTCGCGCGGCGGGCGGCGATACGAACGTCGCACCCGAGCGCGAGGTTCATGCCGGCACCGACGGCCGCACCGTTCACTGCGGCGATCGTGGGCAGTGGGCTGTTGGCGATGCGCAGGAACCCCTCGTAGATCCCACCCAGGCTGTCGGCCGTGGCGTTGATCAGGCTGTCGAGGTTGGCGCCCGCACAGAAGGCGGGAGCGGCGCCGGTGACGACGAGCGCGGCGACCGATTGGTCGGCTTCGATGACGTCCATCGCGGCGATGATGTCGGCGACCATCGGGGCCGTGAGCGTGTTGCGTTCGGCGGGGTTGTTCAGGGTGAGGGTGGCGACACCCTCGGAGATGGAGACTTCCACGAGTGACATGGGTGTGAACCGTAGCGAACTGCTGTGCCAGCGCGACTACCGTCTCGGACGCATGCTCGACCACGTATTCACCGATGCGATCAGCGCGTTACGCGACGCGTTCGAGAACGCGTTCCTCGAACGGCAACCGTTCGAGGAACACTTCCAGGCCGATGTCCTGCTGGGCGACCTCACCTGGGAGACCAGCTATGGCCTTCCCGGCGAAGACCTGCCACCCCGGGTCGTCGCACACATCACCTTCGACTGGCCGTCGTGGAGCCAGACGTCGTACCGCCAGTGGTACGTGGACGAGGTGCTCGACCGGCTGCCAGCGATCGAAATCGAGATCGTCTTCCGCGTGCAGAACCTGGCGGGTCAGGCCGACCCGGCAACGGTGTACGCGAGCACGCCGGAGACCAGTCCGCTGGTGGGCGATGGCCGCCTCGAGCGTGTGGGTATGACGTTGGAGACCGCGTACGACGACGAGGCCAGCACC
Organism: uncultured Acidimicrobiaceae bacterium; assembly: GCA_903919215.1. Lineage (GTDB taxonomy): Bacteria > Actinomycetota > Acidimicrobiia > Acidimicrobiales > Ilumatobacteraceae > UBA668. Next base: position 80 of record CAIXHI010000147.1, on the reverse strand, counting down.
CCCGACCACGCGGCCGAGGTGACCTACGAAGGTCTCTACGAACTGGCCGAGAGCACGCTTGCCGACGGTGCCAGCACCCT
>CAIXHI010000146.1 GCA_903919215.1 uncultured Acidimicrobiaceae bacterium | reverse complement strand
CTTTTCGTCGTCGTCCTCGGCCGGTGGGTAGCCGCGACCCTTTTGGGTGAGGACGTGCACCACGATCGGGCCCTCAGAGGAGAGTTGTACGGCGTTGCGGAACGTGTGCTCGAGTTGCTCGATGTCGTGGCCGTCGACCGGGCCGACATACCGCACACCGAGTGCCTCGAAGAACGACGGCGGCTGCAGGAACTCGCGCACGGCGGCCTTGAACGCCTCGACACCCTTCTCCGCTTGCGGACCGACGTATGGCAGGTCGCGCACAAAGTTCTCGAACTTGCGCTGACGCCGCACGTACACCGGGTTGAGGCGGATGTTCGTGAGATTGTGCGACAACTTCTCGGTGATGCGTTCGGGCAGACGGCGGTGCCCCGTTTCCACCGGAGCAGAAGCGACGTAACCGGACGTGAGGTTGCTGATGGTGGGGGCGTAGCTGCGGCCGTTGTCGTTGAGCACGATGATGACGCGCTGCTTGCTGTGGCCGATGTTGTTCAGCGCCTCGTACGCCATACCACCCGTGACACCGCCGTCACCGATGACGGCAACGATGTGGCGGTACGGGTTGGCCCCGAGGTCGCGGCTGACGGCGAGGCCGTAGGCGTAGCTCAGCGATGTCGAGGCGTGGCTGTTCTCGATGACGTCGTGCTGGCTCTCCTCGCGGTTCGGGTAGCCCGACAGGCCGCCAGCCTGGCGCAAGGTTTCGAACGCGGCTTGGCGTCCGGTGACGATCTTGTGCACGTATGCCTGGTGTCCGGTGTCCCACAACACCGCATCGGTGGGCGACTCGAACACACGGTGCAGGGCGAGTGTGAGCTCGACCACACCGAGGTTGCTGCCGAGGTGGCCGGCATTCTCCGCGACGGCATGCACGATGAAGTCGCGTATCTCGCCCGCGAGTTCATTGAGCTCCGGGTAGCTCAATTCGCGTAGGTCGGCCGGTTGCCGGATCTCGTTCAGCGCCATCGGGAACCGAACGCTACCGCCGCTCCGGCACCGGCTCAGCATTGGCACATCTGGAACACTGTCCGCATGACGCATCCTGCCAGTCGGATCAACGGGCACGCAGGTCAGCAGGCCATTGCGGCACTGATGGCTTTCGGCACCGACACCATGTTCACGCTGAACGGTGGCCACATCTGGCCGTTGTACGAAGCGGCCCGCGACCAGGGTATGAAAGTGGTCGACACACGTCACGAACAGACGGCAACGTTCGCAGCCGAGGGCTACGCCAAACTCACTCGTCGCCCCGGGCTGGCAGCGCTGACAGCCGGGCCTGGTATCACCAACGGCGTTTCGGCCGTCACCTCCGCGTGGTTCAACGGTTCGCCGCTCGTGGTGTTGGGCGGTCGAGCACCGGATCTGCGCTGGGGGAGCGGATCGCTGCAGGAGTTCGACCACGTGCCAGTGCTCGCGCCGATCACGAAGTCGGCAGCGACGGTGAAGGACGCATCGCAGGCGGGCGCAGCTGTGCACGCGGCCGCCCGTCTGTCGCTCACACCTCACCGTGGACCCACCTTCCTTGACTTCCCACTCGACGTGTTCGGCCCGTCCGCCGGCGACATCCCTGAGGTGGATGAATGTGTCGGACTTGGTGTCGCTCCCGATGCTGAGGCGGTTGCTCAGTTGGCCGACCTCGTCGCTCGCGCCGAGCGGCCGGCGTTCATCGTCGGCAGCGATGTGTACTGGGACGGTGCGTGGGACGCGTTGCGCGCCGCGGCGGAACAGCTGCGCGTGCCGTGCTTCTTCAACGGTCTCGGCCGCGGCACCATGCCCGCCGATCACGAACTGGCATTCCTGCGCACCCGCGGTCTGTTGAAGGCCCGTGCCGACCTGGTGGTGGTGTGGGGTACCCCGCTCGACTTCCGTCTCGGTTTCGGTCAGTTCGGCAACGCCCAGGTGATGCATGTGGTCGACGCCGAGAGTCAGCGTGCCGCGCACATCACCGTGCCGACGGTCGTGGGCGACTCGAACATGGTGCTGCGTGCGCTCGCCGACCATGTCGGTCATCGGGCCGATCACGAGTCGTGGATCGGTGAGCTGCGCGCCGCCGAGGAGGCCGGCCGGGCATCGGATGCGCTGCTGCTCAACAACACGGATGCCCCTATCCGCCCCAGTCGGATCTACGGCGAGCTGTCGCGACGGTTGGCTCGCGATGCGGTCGTCATCTGCGACGGCGGCGACTTTGCCAGTTACGCCGGCAAGTTCATCGAGGTCTACGAGCCGGGGTGCTGGCTCGACACCGGCCCGTACGGGTGTCTCGGGAACGGCCCCGGTTATGCGATCGCCGCCCGCACCGTTCGGCCCAACAGTCAGATCGTGCTGCTGCTCGGCGACGGTGCGGCCGGGTTCAGCCTGATGGACGTCGACACGATGGTGCGCCACAAGTTGCCGGTCGTGATGGTGATGGGCAACAACGGCATCTGGGGCTTGGAGAAGCACCCGATGCAGATGATCTACGGCTGGGACATGGCCTGCGATCTGCAGCCCGGCCTGCACTACGACGAAGTGGTCAAGGCGCTCGGCGGTGCGGGCGAGACGGTCAGTGACCCTGCGCACATCGGCCCGGCGCTCGACCGTGCCTTCGCCAGCGGCGTGCCGTACCTGGTGAACGTACTCACCGACCCGATGGACGTGTACCCACGCACCTCGAACCTCGGCTAGCGGACAGGAAGGGTTAGCCCATGGGCCGCGCCGTCACCCGCCGAAAACGGCTCAGCTATCACTGGATCGTTTTCGGAGCGGCGTTCGTCGTCCTGATGGGCGCCGCGGGCACGCGCAGCGCACCCAGTGTGCTCATCGACCCGCTGCGGGCGGAGTTCGGCTGGAGCCGCGCCACGGTCGGACTCGCGGTCAGCATCAACGTGATGCTCTACGGGTTCATCGGGCCGTTCGCCGCCGCGCTGCAGCAGCGTTACGGGCTGCGCAAGGTGAGCGGTGTCGCGCTGGTGATCATCGCCGCCGGCTCGGCGCTCACTACGCAGATGACGGAACCGTGGCAGCTGTTCCTGTTGTGGGGTGTCGTGGTCGGTACCGGCAGTGGCTGCATGGCCACCGTCTTTGCGAGCACGGTTGCTACCCGCTGGTTCGTCGCCCGTCGCGGTGTGGTGATCGGGGTGCTCAGCGCCGCTGGTGCCAGCGGTCAGCTGATCTTCCTGCCGTTGCTCTCGTGGCTGGCAGAGCATCATGGTTGGCGATGGGTGGGCGCGACGGTGGCGATCGGCACGATCGCGATGGTGCCGATCGTGGTGCTGTTCCTGCGCAACCGCCCCGAGGACCTGGGCCTGCGCGCGTACGGCCTCACTCAGGACGACCCGGTACCGGTCGTCACGCTGGTGGGCAGTCCGGTGGCGAACGCCATGTCGGCGTTGCGCGAGGCCTGGCGCAGCGGCACGTTCTGGCTGCTGTGGGGCAGCTTCGCCGTGTGCGGACTCAGCACTACGGGTCTCGTGCAGACGCACTTCATCAGCGCTGCGCACGAACACGGCCTCACCGAGTTCACCGCTGGCCGGTACCTGGCGATGGTCGGGGTGTTCGACATCATCGGCACGATCGCCAGTGGCTACTTCACCGATCGCATCGACGCCCGCAAGTTGCTGATGGCGTACTACCTACTGCGCGGGCTCAGCCTGTTCGTGCTCGACCCCGCGCTCGCCAACGGAGGGGGTGGGTTGTTCGGGTTCATGATGTTCTACGGCCTCGACTGGGTGGCCACCGTGCCGCCAACAATCGCCTTGTGCCTCCAACACTTCGGCCGCGAACGCGGGCCACTGGTGTACGGCTGGGTGTTCGCCGGCCACCAGGTGGGCGGTGCGCTCGCGGCGTGGGGTGCAGGTTGGCTGCACGATCGCACCGGCAGCTACCAACTGTCGTTCATCATCGCCGGCGTGGCCTGTTTGGTGGCCGCGATCGGCGTGCTGCAGATCGGCAACCGTCCCACCGACCCCACCCTCCCCACCCATCAAGTCGGCGGTGAGGCCCGGACCGGTCTGTCCTGAACGCCAACTTGCGCGGGGTCAGGCCAAGTCGGCGGTGAGGCCCGGACCGGTCTGTCATGAACGCCGACTTGCGCGGGGTGAGGAAGGGGACGGCGTCGATATGGTGGCGTCGGCTTCCCGCTGATCACCGTTCGGGAGGCCTCGTGCCCGCATTCGACCAAGTCCTCGCTCGTTGGTTTCACGACCACCACGGGATCGCCGATACCTCGGCGCTCGACACACTCGGCATCACGAGATGGCACCGCCATGTGCTCGTGGAAGCGGGCGTGCTGGAGATCCTCTTCGAGGGGGTGTACCACCTCACTTCGACGCCACTCGACTTTCACGCTCGCTGTGCCGCAGTCTGCGCAGCGGACGCATCGCTCGTGGTGTGCTGTTTCAGCGCCGGATCGCTGGACGGGCTGCGCCGGTGTGGCAACGACTTCATCCACGTGACTACTGATCGACTCACGAAACCCGTCGGCCCACGGGTGAAAGTGCATCGGTCGCGTCTGCTGCCAGCGGAGCACATCGTCCTTCGCCCGGATGGGATACGGACGACGATCCCCGAGCGCACGTACTTCGACCTCGCCAAGCACGTCAGCGACCTCACGCTGCGGTCGATCGCCGAGCAGATCATCCGCGAGGGCCTGGCCACATACGAGTCGCTCGCGGAGGTATCCAGGCAACTGTCTGCACCAGGTCGGCCCGGGAGCGGCCGAGCGCTGCGGGTCTTGGCCTCGAGGCCGTATCAGGGTGCTGCGGCCGACTCGGACGACGAAGTGGTGTTGCTCGACGCGCTGCACCGTGCCGGGCTCAACGACTTCGTACGGCACCCACCGGTCACGCTGCTTGATGGTGTCGTCATCCATCCCGACATGGGCGACCCGAAGGTCGGCTTCTATGTCGAGGTCGACCACCACACCTGGCACGACCCGTCAACATCGGTCGATCGCGACAACGACCGCGACCGGCGGCTTCGCCTGGCCGGGGGAGAGGTCGAACGGGTCACCAACACCAAGCTGGTCGCCGACCTGGCCGGCGTGGTCGCCGACATCCGTCACCTCTATCTCCGTCGCCGCGCTCAAGTCGGCGGTGAGGCGCGGACAGGTCTGAGCTGAACGCCGACTTTGGTCAGCAGCCGCTGTTGGCGGCGGCGACGACGGTGCCGTCGGCCGCGAGATCCATCAACTTGGATTCGGACACCAGATAGTCGGGCACCATCGCCGCCTCGCTGGCGGGCGGCTGGCCCTCGAGCATCGTGTACGAGTCCACCGCGAGTTGGAACACCTGGCGTTCGTTCGTGCACGACACGGCATTCGCGTTCGGGTCGCCACCGCCGGCGGGAGCTGTCTGGCCAACGACCGTGCTGGTGGTGGGCGAGATCGCCTTGATCCCTTGCTCGACGGTCTTGCAGCCGGAGAGCATGAGCGTGCCAGCCACGGCGATCGCCACGGCGATCACTCGAGCAGTGCGGTTCATCTGGTCTTCTCCATGAATCGTTCGACCTCCACCATCACGCGGGTGACCTTTCCTGCAGCCACCAGCCCTTTGGTATCGGATGCGGAGACCGTGAACGTGAGCCGTCGTCCCTCGATCTTGTCGAGCACTGCTTCCGCGGTGACCGTGCCGCCCACGGGGGTGGGCTGCAGGTGGTCGAGTTGGACGCGCATACCCACCGTGGTGGACCCCTCGTCCAGATGCCCGGCAAGTGCAGCGCACGTGGCCTGTTCACACAGCGCGATCACCCGCGGGGTGGCCAACACCAGGACCGAGCCCGACCCCATCGCCACAGCGGTATCGGCATCGCCGACGGTCAGGGTTGCTTGGCCACGTAGACCGATCTCCGCACTCACGTTCGGCAGCGTATCGGTAGGCTGCGCCGCGTGATCGACCAGGACGTGTTGGAACGAGTATTGGCCGCGGCGGTGCGCACCGGCGCCGATTTCGCCGAGGTGTACGCAGAGGACAAGCGCTCCACCTCGGTGGCATTCGACGACGGGCGTGTCGAACAGGTCACGAGTGGCCGCGACCGTGGCGCGGGCATTCGCGTCATCAAGGGCGACACCACCGGTTTCGCCCACACCGCCGACCTCACCGAGACTGGCCTCGCGGCTGCTGCCGAGGCGGCCGCGGCTGCGGCCAGCCAGGGTGGTGGTGGCGCCCGCACCGTGGCGCTCACCCGCAGCCCAGTGCGCACGGTGAGCCCGATCGAGCAGTTCCCCGACAACGTGCGCAAGGCCGACAAGGTGGCGCTGATGGCGCGCATGGACGATGCAGCCCGGAGCGCCGGCGCTGCCATCGTGCAGGTCAGCGCCGCCTATGGCGACAGCCGCAAACACATGTTGGTGGCCAATACCGACGGCGTGTTCGTCACCGACGAGCAGGTGCGCACGCTCGTCCGTATCACCGCAGTCGCGGATGGCGATAGCGGGATGCAGACCGGGTATCAGTCGGCCGGGCTCACCAAGGGCTTCGAACTGTTCCGCGAGGTCAACGTGGAGGAACTCGCCCGCGATGCGGCTCGTATGGCGATCACCAAACTGAATGCCCGTCCCGCGCCGAGCGGCTCGATGCAGGTAGTGATCAAACAGGGCAGTGGTGGTGTGCTGTTCCACGAGGCGTGCGGTCACGGGCTCGAGGCCGACCTTGTCGCCAAGGGCGGCAGCGTCTATCGCGGCAAGCAGGGCGAACTGGTTGCCTCGCCGCTGGTGACACTGGTCGACGACGGCACGATGACCGGCGAGTGGGGCGCCTTCGGCTACGACGACGAAGGTCATCCCAGCCAGTACAACGTGCTGATCCAGGATGGTGTGCTCACCGACTACATGTGGGACTACCTGCGGGCTCGCAACGAAGGTCGGCCGCGCAGCGGGAATGGACGCCGTCAGAGCTACCAGCACCTGCCGATGGTGCGTATGACGAACACGTACGTGCTGAACGGCAGCACTGAACCCGACGACATCGTTCGTGCCACGGAGAGCGGCGTGTACGTCGCCAAGCTCGGCGGCGGCAGCGTGAACACGGCCTCGGGAGACTTCGTGTTCGGTATGACCGAGGCGTACCTCATCGAGAACGGCCAGATCACCGAGCCGTTG
>CAIXHI010000145.1 GCA_903919215.1 uncultured Acidimicrobiaceae bacterium | reverse complement strand
GGCTGTTGCTCTGGGCGTATGTGTGCTGCTCGCGCTCGGGCTCTTCGCCATCAGTCGCGGGTTCGCACCACCGTCGCCCACTCTCGCAACCCGGGCGACGCCGCTGACGGCGACGCGAGCGCTCAGCATTGATCGGCGCGTGATGGTTGGTGTGGCCGCCGGGTTCGTGGTGCTGCTGGCGACGCAGTGGGTGCTGCTGGCTGCGGTTGCCGGTGCGCTCACTGCGATGTGGGGGCGGTTGCTGCACGACTCGCGTGCCGAACAAGAGCGTCGTCGAGTGGAGGCGATTGCCAAGTGGTTGGAAGACCTGCGCGACACGTTGCGTGGGTCGTCGATCGGTGCCGAGGATGCGCTCGAGCAGGCGGCATCGCGGCCGCCGGATGAGATCGCGCTCGCGTTGCGGTCGTTCGTGCATCGCCGCCGTGTGGGGTACCGCACGGAGGATGCACTCGCCGACCTTGCCGACGATCTCGCACACCCGATCTCCGACGCGGCGATCGCGGCCATTCGCCTGGTGGTCGGCGGTTCGGCCGGCGCAGGTCGCCTCTACGCCACGGTGCACACGTTGGCCGCCTCGGCCCGCGATGAGGTGACAGCGCGTGAGCGCATCGACCGCACACGAGCGGTGTACCAGTCGAGTATGAAACGACTCGTCGTCATCGGGGCGCTGTTGGTGGCGTACCTGCGCGTTGCGGGCGGCGATCTGCTCGACCCCTACGACACGGCGGTCGGCCAAGTGATGCTGGTGGTGCCGCTGGGTATGTGGCTGGGCTGCGTCATGTGGTTGCGGTCGTTGTGCCGCTACGAGCCACCGCTGCGCTACCGGGTCGTCGGCTCCACGGGGGTGACGTGATGAACCCGCTGCAGCTCGGTGCCGCAGTGGCGGTGCTCGTCGCCGGTGCGGTGTGGTGCGTCGCCCGGTCGTTGCGCAGAGCCCCCGCGTCGTTGGCGATCGCGCGCCAACGGATGTACGGCGGTGCTGGCTCGGCCGCAACGTGGGGCGACACGGTCGCGGCCGGGCCCACGGGGCGATGGGTCGAGCGGCACTTCGGCGAAGGTCTGCAGATGGTCGGGCTGACGATGACCGAGGCGGTCACTCGCGTTGTCGCGTCGATCTCGGTGCTGTTGTTCACGGTGCTCGCCGCAGTCGCCGCGCTGATGTCGCTGGGGATGCTGCCCCTGTCCTCGTTCTGGTTGTTGCTGTCGCCTGTTGCCGCGGCGATGGGCGGGCTGATCGTGGTGCACGATCTCGACGCCCGCATCGATCGTCAGCGCAGGCTCTACCGGCGCACGGCCAACGATTTCGTGCAACTCGTTGCGGTCGGTCTCACCACCGACCAGAGCGTCGAGGAAGCCGTGCGGTTCGCGCTGCAAGTTGGCACCGGTGAGGCGTTCGATGCGCTGCGCAGCGGATTACAAGCAGCACCGCAGCGGGGTGTTCCGCTCTGGGAAACGATCGACGATTTCGGTCGCCGCTACGACGTGCGCGAGCTGTGCGAGTTCGCCACATCGCTGGAACGTCAGGGGCTGCAGGGGGTCTCCATCAGCGACACGGTTGCATCATTGGCCGGGTCGATGCGAGCCAAGGCACTCGATGAGTTGGAGCGCGACGCCGACAGGGCGAACGCGAACCTCTCGGGCCCCACCATCGGATTCGTGGTCTCCACGATCGTGTTCTTGGCCTACCCGTTGGCACAGCGGATCAGCGACGCCTTCGGCGGGTAGGCGAGACGGGGCACCCCCGTAGTGGTGCGCACGAGATGCCGCCAACGGCAACAACAGATTGGACACGCAGATGACGGAGCAGCTTCTCCCTTTGGCAGTGTGGGTGCAACTCACAGGCGGCGACATTCGGTCGCGCGTGCGCCGCGCCTGGGACGATCGGTACGAGGAGGACGGTGTCGACGAGGCCGTCACCAAGATGATCTGGCTCGCCGTGGGCATCGTCGTAGCGCTTGCCGCGACGGCGTTCTTCATGACCAAGTTCAACCAGGCCAAGAACAGCGTGCCCGACCCGGTGGCGCCCTGAGATGGAACCGACACGTCGTCCGTCGCTGCGTCGCGATCGTGGGGCGGTCGATGTGTCGATCCAGATGTTGTTCGGCTTCATGGCCGTGTTGTTCGTCATGCTGCTCGTGTTCGAGAGTGTCGCCTACTGGCATGCGCGCAATGTGTACGACGAGGCTGCGGTGGAGGGTGTGCGCGTGGCCGCGGCGTACGACGGCGACTGCGCACACGGCGTTGCAGCAGCGCGCGACATGATCCGGCGACACGCTGGCGGGTGGGGCACACAGGCCGTGGTCACGTGCACATCGGGAACGACGATGTCGGTGACGGTCGATGGGTACACGCCGGGTGTGCTGGGTGAGCAGTTCGGTGTGCGGGTGCGTGTTGTCGAATCGGCGCCGAAGGAGCAATGACATGCCCCGGTCGTGGAGACAGGACGACGGCATCGCCACGCCGGTGGAGATGATGTACCTGCTCGTGTTCTGCCTCGTGGCGATGCTCTTCATCGGCTACGTCGGGCGACTGCACGCCGCCGGCGTCGAGGTGACGAATGCAGCACAGTCGGCGGCTCGCGCTGCCTCGCTGGCGCCCGACCCGGTGTCGGCCGAGCGTGCCGCGGTGGCTGCAGCGAACACGGCCCAACTCCGGCGCCGGTGCCGTGACGGTGTGCAGGTGGCCGTGCACGCGGCCCGCTCGGCAGCCGGCACATGGCACGGCGGTTCGGTCGCGGTGACGGTGACCTGCACGATCCGCACACAAGAACTGATCGGTGTTTGGGCACCGGGTTGGCGAACGGTTGCGATGAGCGATCAGCAACCGGTGGATCGGTACCGACGATGAACGCGCACCAACGCGATCGTGGCGCGATCACCGTGGTGATGATGTTCCTGCTGATCATCACGTTGATGGGTGCGGGCCTGGTGGTCGACGGCGGTCGGGTGATGGTGGCTCGCCGCCACGCCTACAACACCGCAGAAGCAGCGGCCCGCGCCGGTGTTGCGACGGCGACGCCGATGAGTGGCTTCGACCGCACGAAGGCAGGTGCTGCAGCGCTCGATCACGCACTGCGTGCCGGTATCGCGCCTGCCGATGTCCGCGTGTCGGTGACGGCTGACCACGTGTCGGTCACCATCACCGAGCGACGGCGCACCGTGTTCCTCATCCTCGGCGGCGTCGACACCGCGACCATCACGGTCACGGGCACCGCCCGACTTGCCTACTCGACCTGACCGTGCGCGGTCACCCACGAAAGGACGAAGAGATGTCCCGAATGTTCCATCCCGTCCGCCTTCTGGCGCTGGTGCTGCTGCTCGGCCTGTTGGTCGGCGTGCCGTGCGTCGTCATCGCACTCACGGGTTCCCCTTTCCCAGGTCTCGCACAACTCACTGCGGCATGGAACGAGCGGCGCGTGCCCAGCGACCTCGTCGTGCGCTGCGGCCTCGCGCTGTTCGCCGCGCTCTGGACGTGGTTCGCCCTCACCGCGCTGGCCGAGTTCGTGCACGTGTGGTCTGCTCGCCGGCGAGCAGACGGTCGGCCACTAGCGCCGCTGGAGCCAGGCCCTGCGCGATGGGTGCGCGGCCTTGTGCGGCTGGTGGCCATCGGGGCGGTGGGAGCCTCGTTCGGTGCATTGCTGCCGATGATGCATTCCAGCGGCGCCGATCCGACACCGCCAACAGTGCCGACGACGGTGGTGCCGGTCAGCGTCGCTCGGGTCGAGTCGTCGTCGGATCTGGCGCCGTTCGCCGCCGGCCTCGGCACTGCCGTGCTGTTCTCCGCAGGTGCGGTGTCGCTGTTGGAGGCCCGCCGCCGTCGTCAGTTGCGCGCGGCTGGCGTTGGTGCCCGGCTCACGCCACCGACAGCGCAGGAGGTGCGCACCGAGACGGTGCTGCGTTCGCTGTCGGCCGGTGAGCGCATCGTCCGTCTCGACATCGCGTTGCGGGCGGTGGCCGCCGACCTCGCTGCCCAGGGCGCGGTGGTGCTCGCGGTGGTACTTGGCGACATGGGCGAGGTGCGGCTGTATCTGAGAGGTACAGCCGCACCTTCGGATCCGAGGTGGACGGTCGATGCGCACTCGAACAGTTGGACGCTCGGCGGTGCGGTGACGCTGGCCGAGCTTGCTCCCGCGGCGCGTTGTTCACCGCAGCCGTGTCCGGCGATGGCGCACCTCGGGGGCAGCGCCGAAGGGGAAGTGTTCGTCGACATCGAGGCGATCGGTGTGTTGACCGTGCAGTCGCCGTGGTCGGTGCCGATGCTGCGGGCGATCTCGTGCTCGCTCGCGCTGTCGCCGCTGTTGGGTGGCGCGCGTGTGCTCACCGTCGGGTTGGGTGCGGAGCCCGATCCCGAGACGGCCGTGGAAGTTGCCGACTCGCTGGTGGCGGCGATTGATGCCGCGTCATCGTCGTTGGGCAGTACGCCATCGGCAGGGTCGTCGACGTTCGCGTTGCGGGCCGGCGGTGCCGGGGGCGAACTCTGGGAACCATTCATCGTCGTCGCCGCCGATCAGGCCGTGTCGCCGTCGATTGCGGGGCGGGTGGGTGCCGTGGGTGCCGGTCGCGGGTTGGCGGTGGTGGTGGACTCGCCAGGGTTCGTCGATACGTGGCTGCTGGCCTATGACGGCGATCATCATCTGCTCGCCCCGCTCGGTCTACGTGTGCATCCGGTCGGTCTTACTGAGCACGATGTCGCTGGTGTGCACGATGTGTTGGAGGCTGCGACCGAGCCACTGGTGGCGCACGCCGAGGTGGTGCCGATCAGCGCTCCCGCGTTGCTCTCAGCGTCAGCGGAATCGTTCGCCGAGCGCGAGTGGTCACTGCTCGTGCGCGTGCTGGGGCGGGTGGAGGTGGTGTCGTGTGCCGGGCAGATGGCAGCGTTCGATCGCTCGAAGTCGTTGGAGTTGGTGGTGTGGCTCAGCCAACACCGTGAACGTTCCACACGCGGTGGGGCGCGTACAGCGTTGTGGGATCTCGACGTGCGCGACGCAACGTTCGCCAATGTCGTCAGCGATGCACGCCGTGCGCTCGCACGTACGGAGCCGCCACCCGACGGTGAGGAGTGGATCGGGCGCACGTTGACCGAACTGTTGCCGTTGCATTCGGGTGTCGTCACCGACGCCGAGCTACTGAGTGACCGCGTTGCGTACGCCCGTGGGTTGCCTTCGGTCGCTGCCATCGACGTGCTCCGGCCCGGTGTCGAACTGCTCTGCGGGTTGCCCTTCGCCGATACGTCATACCTATGGACCGACGCGGAGGGCATCACGTCGTCGCTCGTGCTGCTGGCTACCGGAGCGGCGATCGAGTTGGCGAACCATTACCTCGCGCTGGGCGATATCGACGGAGTGTTCTGGGCGACCGGGCAGGGGTTGAAGGTGCTGGCGGGCCACGAAGAACTGATCGCCCTGCGCATGCGTGCTCATTCACGCCGTGGCGATCTCGCGGGGGTACGTAGCGAGTGGGAGAGCTACGAGCGCGCGCTGGCCGCCGACCCGTGGGCGGCGGCCGAACCAGCGCCAAAGCTGGTGGCGTTGCGCCGTGAACTGCTCGCGCCGCACACGGGTGGCCCATGGTTGGATCAGCCGCCGTTGGCTGCTGCTGCGGCAGCGTCCTTGAGGTCTTGATCGTTCTTGCCCAGCAGCGTCTCCACGTCGGCGATGGCCTTGTCGAGAGCCGGGTCGACGACGGTGGCAGCGGTGCTGGCCTTCACCGTGGTGGGCGCCGTGGACGATGAGTCGGTGGCTGGCACTCCGGTACTGTCGACGCTGTCGGTGACAGCGGGGCTGACGGCGCCGGTGTGGTCGATGCTGGTGGAGCCGTTGCTGCCGCAGGCGGTCAGCATCAACACGGCGGTGGTGGCGACGATCAGCAGCGAGCTGCGGGTGGCGAAGTGGCGCTGCATGGTGCTCACGCCTTCAACTCGGCGATGATCGCCTTGGCGTCGGCGAGCGCGGCCCGCAGGTCGTTCTGCGCAGCGTGCAGCGCAGTGTTCGTCGCGGAGAGCACCGTGTGATCGGAGTTCCACTGGGTGACGGTGACGCTCAGTTCGGCGTCGACCGCACCACCGAGCTTCGACGATGCGTCGGCCAGCAGTCCGTTCATCTCCGCCAGTTTTGCGGTCTCGCTGGTGACGTCCGTGCCGTTGTCGGCTGCGGTCTGGATGGCGGTCTGCAACTTGGCCGCGATGGCGGTCGCCTTGGTCAGCCCTGCGGCCTGGCGATCACCAGCGATGGCCATGTGCACCTGAGGCGCCCGTAATGCGAACACCCGGAACTCGGTTCTGACGGCGTCACAGTCGGCCCGCAACGTGGCCGGGTCGGTGTCGGCGTCGATCTTCGTCTGCAGTTCGCTGAGCCCGGACTTCGCCGACGACAGGAACGAAGCAATCGTCGATTCGTGGGCATCGGTCAGTTGGGCGGCGCCAGCGGCCTTGCCCGACAGTGAGTTGAGTTCATTCTGGCGTTCGGTGATGGCAGCGGTGCAACGGGCCTTGGCGGGGCCGAGGTCGCCGGCCGGTCGGCCTGCGGCAGAGGCGGTGTTGCCGATGCACAGCGCGCCGGCGAGGGTGATCGCCGCAAGTGCGGTGAACGTGTGCGAGCGTTTCATGGGGGTCCTCCAAGTGAGCGTCGGCCTGGCGGACGCCCGACCTGACACCGTCATCATCCGGTGCACCGGTGATGACCCCATGTGCGGGATGTGAGCATTGTGTGAGCTCGGAGGATGGATCTGGAGCCGGGTGCGAGGATCGAACTCGCCACCTCATGATTACAAGTCAAGTGCTCTACCAACTGAGCTAACCCGGCGACCCGCTCAGGCTAGTGGGAGGTCGGCGAGGCCGTTCAGCCGTTGGCGCACGTGCTGCGCCGTCTCGGTGACGGCGTCGGCGACCTCGTTGACCGGAGCCCCTCGGAGTATCTGTGCGTGTCGTGGCCGTCACGGTTAGAGTGCCGCCCGGCATGGACCCGTACCGACATGAGAGGAAGTAGCAAGATGCAGCCGAAGAGTCGAGGGCGTGTCGCCGTCATCACCCTGTTCGCCACCGCGATTTCGCTCGCCATGGGCCCGTCGGTCGCTCGTGCTGCGGGTGTTGACGGCACTCCAGACGCCGACTTCGCTACTGCGGTTTCACCGTCGTTCAATGGCGAAGTGAACACTGTTGCCGTGCAACCCGATGGCTCGATCGTCGTCGGTGGCGACTTCAGCAACACGGTTGCTCGCTTCAGCGCCGCAGGTGTACCCGACAGCAGCTTCAACGCACTTGCCGGCGGCGTCACTGGTGGCGCCCGGGTCACGTCGCTCTCCGTCGGCCCGTCGGGCGAGATCGTTGCTGCCGGCTGGTTTACCGGGCTGTACCGGTTCTCGTCTGCAGGTGCACCCGATCCAGCGTTTGCGGCAGCGAGTATCAGCGCCCTCGGCGGGGAGACCGGCGCTGTTGTCGTTCAGCCCGATGGACAGATCCTGGTCGTCGGCAGTTTCGCCGGGATCTTGGCCCGTCTGAACCCCGACGGAACCGCCGATGCCGCGTTCAACGCGAACGTTGCATCAACCCTGGATGCACGTGCCTACTCCGTGGCATTGCAACCCGACGGCAAGATCCTGGTCGCGGGCGAGTTCACCGGCCACCTGAAGCGGTTCCTGGCCAGTGGCGCGCCGGACACGACCTTCAACAACAACGTCGGTGACGCGGGTGGAACGGTGAGCATCGTTCGCGTGGCTACCGACGGCTCCGTGGTCATTGTCGGAGAGTTCGGAGATCGACTCGCGCGCTATCACTCCGATGGCACGGCGGACACAGCGTTCAACGCACACGTGCACGCCGTCGGCATCGAAGAGGTCGGGATGTACGCGTTGGCGATTCAGCGTGACGGCAAAGTGGTCATCGGTGGGGATACAACCACCCACCTTGCGCGGTTCAACGCCGACGGCACCGCCGATACAGCCTTCAACTCGACGGTTGGCTCCTACTTCGACAACCGCGTCTGGGCGATCACCGTCGACGCGAGCGACAACCTCCTGGTGGGTGGCAATTTCACCAGCCGGGTGGCGCGACTGAGCTCGAGCTACGCACCAGCGAGCTACGCACCAGGTCTGCCGGCTACCGGAGCGAGCACCGACGGCCTCGTCTGGATTGCACTGGTGATGCTTGCTGCTGGTGCGGTGCTCGTCACCGCCCAGCGCCGCACTCACCGCGTTCGGTAATCCGCTTCTCGCTGTTCGTGTCGCGGGCTGACCACCATCACTGGTGGTCGGGCCGCGACACGAAGCGGGCGATGTGCACCCTGTCGATGAACAGAGCGATGATCGCACCGTTCAGCCGCCGGTCGACGGGGCGCACACAACGGATAACTGTCTCTCACGGTGTGCGCCAACTGTGTATAACATGACGCCTCGCGCTTGGTCGTTGCTCATCGGGAGAGCAGCGTTGCCATCTGGCCGAGAGGACCACCATGAAGATCCAGAGGACTGTTGCTGCAGCCGTTGCTGCAGCAACACTCTCCACATTGGTCGTCGCCCTAACAGCGAGCGCCGCAGTCGGTGACATCACCACCGTTGCTGGCACGGGCGCCATCGGGTACAGCGGTAATGGTGGCCTCGCCACGAGCGCCGAATTCGGCTTCATCTATGGGATTGAAGTGGACGCGGCGGGCAACCTGTTCATCGCCGACATCTATAACTCCGTGATCCGCAAGGTCGATCACACCACCGGAATTGTCACGAACATCGCTGGTACGGGTAGTTACGGGTACAGCGGTGATGGCGCTGCCGCCACCGGCGCAGATTTCACGTACACGTACGACGTGGCTGTGAGTGCCGCAGGCGATCTGTACATCGCCGATCATGACAACCACATGATCCGCATGGTCGATCACGCGACCGGCTTTGTTTCCGTTGTCGCTGGCACCGGTATCGGCGGGTACAGCGGAGATGGCGCGGCCGCCACCGCTGCGACACTCAACGGACCGAGCGGGGTTTCCCTGAACGCCGCTGGCGATCTGTACATCACCGATAACGGAAACAACGTGGTCCGCAGGGTTGATCACTTGACCGGCTTCATCTCGACGGTCGCTGGCACCGGTGCCGTTGGGTACAGCGGTGATGGCGCTGCCGCGACCGCAGCAACGTTCGGTGGAATGGTTGGCTATCTCGATCTGGACGGGGCTGGCAACCTGTACATCCCCGACTTCGTCAACAACGTGGTCCGCAGGGTCGATCACTTGACCGGCTTGATCTCGACGGTCGCTGGCACCGGTATCCGCGGGCGCAGTGGCGATGCCGGTCCCGCTCTCGCGGCCGACCTCGGTGGCCCGTGGGCCGTTGCAGTAAACGCCGCCGGTGACTTGTTCATCGGCGAGAACATGCGCGGTGGAGTCCGCAAGGTCTCGGGTCTCGCTGTCCCGTTCTCCCTGCCCGTGATTCCGCCGGACGGTCTGCCGGCTACCGGAGCGAGCACCGACGGCCTCGTCTGGATTGCACTGGTGATGCTTGCTGCTGGTGCGGTGCTCGTCGCCGCCCAGCGCCGCACTCAGCGCGTTCGGTAAGCGTCGGCGAGATCGGCCAGATACGTGTCGTAGGGGATGGCGGCGCGCGCTGCGGCCACTCGCGCTGGCGTTGGGTCGTTCACCACGGCTCCGCGGATGGCCGATTCGAGCACTGCCCGGTGCTCCTCGATCGCCCAACATTGAGAGCGCGGCAGCAGCGGGCCTCGGTACAAGGTGAGCGCGTCGTCGACCCTGCCTTCGCGAAGCGCGACCAAGGCATCGAGGTGGTCGGCCCCGCACTGTTCGGCCAATCGGTAGGGGCGGCTCAACAGCATGTCGCCGAGGTGACGTCGTAGGTACGACACCTCCGCTTTGGTCGAGCTGATCGAACCTCCACCGTTGAGGTGCAGCAACTCGTGCAACGTCTCGAGGGTGAGCCCGCCAGGGTGTAGTGAGAGCACGGTCACCAACTCGACCTGCCGTGGGGCCAGGGGCAGCACGACACCATCGAGGAGTACGTCGCCGCCGCCGAGCACGCGCAGTTGCAATCGTCGCTCACGTGGCGATGCGCGCAGCATCAGCTCCAGGTTGCGCGCCATCGCCGACACCGTGCTGAGCGCCAACGGGTTGGCGCGCGACCATGTGGTGGAGAGGTCGAGCACTCCCGCCGGTCGGCCCGTGGTCGGGTCGAGGATCGGTGCCGAGTAACACACCCAGTTCTGCACGATCGGTGAGAAGTGCTCAGTGGCCCGGATGGCCGAAGGGCGCCCGGTACGCAACGCCACCCCGAGCGCGTTGGTGCCCACGGCGTCTTCGCTCCAGCGACCGCCGGGAGCGAAGCCGACTGCCTCGGCGCGGCGCCGCATCGTGCGTCCCCCGGCGACCCACACGATCACACCTTGTTCGTCGGTGACCGCGGCCACGAAGTCGCCGGCCGCAGCCACATCCTCGAGTTCGCCGGCGATGGCTTGAAAGGCGCTCGCCATCCGGGTGGAGCGCCACCGCTCTACTGCTTCGGAGATCACCGGTGCATGGTCGGTCACCGGGGCAAGGTGTTCGGCCGAATGCGACCACGATTCGAGTACCTCGCTGCGTACCAATGCCTCAAGTGCGGTGTCCTCGCCCGCGAGAAACGACTCCAGGGCGCGGTTCACCGCCGCAGGCACGAAGGTCGGACCGCCCCGCAACTCCCGACCTCCCGGGATACTCAACCTTTTGCCAACCATGGCCAGCCCATCATGCCCCATCGGGGGCCATGGGGGTACCCCATCTTTCCTTGGAGGGGTCATGAGCTATCCGCAACCCGGTTCGGCCGGCAGCACCATTTCGGTGCAACAGCGTTACGACAACTGGATCGGTGGCAAGTGGGTCGCCCCGGTCGAGGGTCGCTACTTCGAAAATATTTCGCCGGTCAACGGCGCTGCATTCACTGAAATCGCGCGTTCGACGGCAGCCGACATCGAGCTCGCACTCGACGCAGCCCATGCCGCACGTGAGGCGTGGGGCCGCACGAGCACCACCGAGCGTTCCAACATTCTGCTGAAGATCGCTGACCGGATGGAGCAGCACCTCGAGGAACTGGCGATCATCGAGACCTGGGACAACGGTAAGCCGATCCGCGAGACGTTGGCCGCCGACCTCCCATTGGCCATCGACCACTTCCGCTATTTCGCCGGCGCGGTGCGCGCGCAAGAGGGTTCGCTCAGCCAGATCGACGACGACACCGTCGCCTATCACTTCCACGAACCACTCGGCGTCGTCGGCCAGATCATCCCGTGGAACTTCCCGCTGCTGATGGCCACCTGGAAACTCGCCCCGGCCATCGCCGGTGGCAACTGCGTGATCCTGAAGCCCGCCGAGCAGACACCGTGGTCGATCCTCAAATGGATCGAACTGGTCGGCGATCTGCTGCCCGACGGTGTGCTCAATATTGTCAACGGCTTCGGTATCGAGGCGGGCAAGCCGCTGGCATCGTCGAAGCGCATCGCCAAGATCGCGTTCACGGGCGAGACCACCACGGGTCGTCTGATCATGCAATACGCCTCGGAGAACCTCATCCCGGTGACGCTCGAATTGGGCGGCAAGAGCCCGAACATCTTCCTCGCCGACGTGATGGATGCCGACGACGATTTCCTCGACAAGGCGATCGAGGGGTTCGTGATGTTCGCCCTCAACCAAGGCGAGGTGTGCACCTGTCCTAGCCGTGCGCTCATCGACGAGAGCATTTACGACGCATTCATCGAGAAGGCCATCGTGCGTACCAAGGCCATCGTCGCGGGCGACCCGCTCGACATCGCGACCATGATCGGCGCTCAGGCGTCGAACGATCAATACGAGAAGATCATGTCGTACATCGAGATCGGCAAGGCCGAGGGTGCGCAAGTACTCGTGGGCGGCGCCTCGCGTCAGGTCGCTGGGCGCGAGGGCGGCTACTACGTGGAGCCGACGATCTTCAAGGGCAACAACTCGATGCGCGTCTTCCAGGAGGAGATCTTCGGGCCTGTGGTGTCGGTCACGACGTTCCGCGACGAGGCCGAGGCGCTGAGTATCGCCAACGACACGTTGTACGGCTTGGGGGCAGGTGTGTGGACCCGGAATGGCAACGCGGCATACCGCCTCGGCCGCGGCATCCAGGCCGGTCGCGTGTGGACCAACTGCTACCACGCCTATCCCGCACATGCTGCGTTCGGTGGCTACAAGGGTTCCGGTATCGGCCGCGAGACGCACAAGATGATGCTCGACCACTACCAGCAGACCAAGAACCTGCTCGTGTCCTACAGCCCGAAGCGCCTCGGGTTCTTCTGAGCGATGACGACCGCACGGGTGACCATCACCGATGAGGCAGTGGCGATGGTCGCGCTACTGGTGGAACGGCACGGACCGTTGCTGTTCCACCAGTCCGGCGGTTGTTGTGACGGTTCGTCGCCGATGTGTTTTCCACGCTTCGAGTTCAAGGTGGGAGCACAGGACATCTACCTCGGCGACATCGCCGGTCAGCCGTTCTACATCGGTGCCGCGCAGTTCGAGTACTGGGCGCACACCTGCCTGATCATCGACCTGGTGAAGGGTCGCGGGTCGGGGTTCTCGGCCGAGGCGCCGGAGGGGTTCCGCTTCCTCACCCGCTCACGGCTGTTCACGGACGACGAGTCGGCTGCGCTTGCCGCCGCCGGGCCGCCACCGAACGGCGAACAACACCCGCCGGGGTGAACTATTGAGAGATGGTGAGTTCGCGTACTCGTGCTAACAGCACGTCGATGGCAGGAGCGTTGAGGCCGCCGTGGGGGATGATCACATCGGCGAAACGCTTGCTCGGCTCGATGAACTGTTCATGCGCCGGGCGCACCGATTCCAGGTACTGGGCGATGATGCTGTCGGGTGTGCGGCCGCGCTCGGCGACATCGCGGATCAGCCGGCGGATGAACCGCAGGTCGGCCTCGGTATCGATGTACACCTTGAGCTCGAAGCGGTCGCGCACCGATTGCTCGGCCAGCACCAGGATGCCTTCGACGACGATGATGCGCGAGGGTGAGACCATGCGCACCTCAGCGCTGCGCACATGGTTCGTGTAGTCGTACACCGGCACGGGAACAGACCTGCCCGCGCTCAACTCGTCGAGGTGCTGGTTCAGCAGCACCCAGTCGAAGGCGCTGGGATGGTCGTAGTTCGCCTTGGCCCGCACGTCGATCGGTAGGTCGGGGAACGAGCAGTAGTAGGAGTCGAGTTTGATCAGCGCGACCCGCTGATCGCCGGCCAGCTCGGCCAACCGTTCCGCCACAGTGGTCTTTCCCGAAGAACTGCCGCCGGCGACGCCGATCATGAACGGGCGGTGATCGGTGGCCATCTCTTGAAACTACTCCGGCATACATCGTTGGGACGGTGTCGAACACCTGTCCGATGCTTGGTTTTCCTGGTCCAAGTCGGGCAGGCTGTGGGCACCATGACCGTCGAAACCGATGATCCCCGCGAGACGCTCGGCGAACGAGACCTCGCCATTCTCCACTTCGAGGCCACGTGGTTCACGCTCGACGAGGATCGCCATGATGCGATCCGCGCGCGGTTCACGTGCTCGGTGGAGGAGTACAATCTGGAACTCAACCGGGTGATCGATCATCCGGCAGCAATGCTCGAAGATCCGTTGGTGGTGCGCCGCCTGCGCCGTCACCGCGAGCGTCGTCGCCGGGCACTGATCGATGGCGCGGCTGCAGGCGAACAGGCCTGACCACTCAGCAGGGAGTCAAGATGAGCAACGACTTCGGGGGCCGTAGCTCTCGGACCACCGCCAGCGGACCCTCGATGGGCAGCGGCGTGGCCATCTTCGTCACGGCGGTCGCGCTCGTGCTGGGCTTCCTCGTCCTGCGCAAGGTGAACGACTCCGGTACACAGACCGTGAAGCCCGACACTGGTGGCACCGAGCAGACGACACCCGACACTGGTTCCGATTTCGTCGACCCGAATGAGACCAGCACCACCACGATCCCGCAGACGTTCACCGGTACCAAGGTGCAGGTGGCCAACGCCAGCGGCCAGAACGGCGTGGCGCGCATGATGACCACGGCGTTGCTCGGTGCCGGATTCACCATGTCGGATGCCACCAACGGCACTGCCAACCCACCGCTGGCGATCAGCAAGGTGCTCTACAAGGCTGACGACCCTGCGGCCAAGGCCGTGGCCGACACACTTGCGCAGCTTCTGGGCGGTCTCGCCGTCGAAGCCGCCAGCCTGCCCCTACCCGTCACCAGCGCTGGTTGGTCGGACGGCAGCGGTGTCATCCTGCTGCTCGGCAAAGATCTGGCCGGCAAGACGCTGTCCACCATCCAGGGCACACCCGCCACCGGCACCACCATCGCGCCGGTCGTCACCTGACCCGTCTACTGCGTGTAGTCCTGGATCGTGCGCCCATGCGTGCGGTCGGTGATCTCGCGGGCTCGCTGGCGGAACTCGTCCAGTAGCCCCTGACGGTCGATGGTGAGCAACTGTCGGTCGCGCATCAGCACCTTGCCGTCGACGATGGTGGTGCGCACATCGTTGGGTTGCACCGAGTAGACGAGCGCCGCAGCGAGGTCGTGCAGTGGCTGACAGTGGAACCCACTGGTGTCGACCAGGATCACGTCGGCCCGTGCTCCCACTGACAGCACACCGAGAGCACCGCGCATACCCAACACGGCGGCCGACTGGGGGCCGGCCATGTCGAGTGCCATCGCACTCGTGAACCACGTCGCGTCGTCGGCGATCTGCTTCTGCGAGATCGCGGTGACGCGCATGCTCTCGAGGATGTCGAGTGTGTTGTTCGAGGCGACACCGTCGGTGCAGTAGCCCACGGGCACGCCCGCCTCCCTGAGTGCGGCGATCGGCGTCAGTGGGCCCATCGCGAACTTGAGGTACCCCTTGGGCCCGTGGGTGACACCCACGCGGTCGCGGCGCGTTGCGAGCAGTGGAATGTCGTCGGGCAGGATGCCGTTGCCGTGGGCAATGATCGCCCCCGCGTCGAGTACCCCGGTGTGTTCCAGCACGCGGATGGGCGTCTCGTTGCGCGACCGCAGGCTGGCGTTGGTCTGGATGATGTCTTCGGCGCCGTGAATGTGCACCTTCACGCCCAGGCGCACGGCGTGTTCGGCCGCGAGGCGCAGGTGTTCGTCGGTCACGGTGTACGGCGCGTGTGGCGCGATCGAGGTGGTGATGCGCCCGTTGGCGCGCCCGTTCCAACGCTCGGCGAACGCCGCTGAAGCCTCGACCCCGCTGTCGCCTTGCGAGCTGAAGAATGCCGAGCCGAGGTTGGCACGGATACCGGTCTCCTCGACGGCCTGCGCCGCCTGGTCCATGTAGAAGTAGTGGTCGGCGAACGCGGTGACGCCGCACTCGATCATCTCAGCGATCGCCACCATCGTGCCCAGGTACACATCGTGCTCGCCGACGTTCACCTCCATCGGCCAGATGTAGTCGTTGAACCAGTTGGCCACTGCCACGTCTTCGGCGGCGCCGCGCAGGAACGTCATCGCCGCGTGCGTGTGCGTGTTGATCAGGCCGGGCATGGCCACCATGCCGCGGGCGTCGATCACCTCGGTCGCGTGCGGTGCACCGTCGGGGTTCGAGTCGACGCGGGTGATGATGCCGTCGGTGATCTCGAGCGTGGCGCCCGGTGCGAAGGTGGTCCGCTCGGCGCTCGTGGACAGCAGTGCAGTGCAGTTGACGATGGCCAGATCGGCCGGGCGGGCGGTGGGTTCGGCCATGCCGTCGAAGTTAGCCCGCCATCTCACGCAGCAGGTCGACAGCGGCGTGCTCGATGCACCACAGCGGTTCGCGCATCGCCCGTTCGCCGAACTCGGCGACGAGTGAGCGCAGGTGGATGCGATCGGCGACGTCGGTATCCGTGTCGCCGACAATCGCCGCGACCGGCGTGTCGAGGCCGATGCACAGCGCCTGTACCCCGCCGACGACCTTGCCGTCGAAGCTCTGCACGTCGAGATAGCCCTCGCCGGTGATCACCAGGTCGGCTTCCACGATGCGGTCGTGCAGGTCCAGTTCATCGGCCACCAGATCGAAGCCAGGCAGCAACCGACCGCCGAGCGCCACCAGGCCGCCTGCCAAGCCGCCGGCCGCGCCGGTGCCGGGCAGTGCCCGCACATCGACGCCGTACTGCTGTTGGTACATCTGCGCCAGGCGCTCGAGGCGGCCGCGCAGCATGTCGACCTGGGCAGGCGACGCGCCCTTCTGCGGAGCGAACACCGGTGCAGCATCGGTGAACAGTGTCTGCACGTCGCAGGCCACCAGCAGTTGCACCGAGCGCAGGCGGTGGGGGGAGGTGATCGCGCGCACACAGCCGAGGCCACCATCGGTGGTGGCCGACCCACCGAGGCACACCACGATCTTCTTCGCCCCGAGGTCGAGTGCCATGTCGATCAGCTCGCCGGTGCCGGTGGTGGTGGCGGCCATGGCATCGTTGCGCTCGGCACCACCGACGAGGGTGAGGCCCGAGGCCCGGGCCATCTCGATCACCGCGGTGCCGCGGTGCAGCCGCCATTCGGCCTGCACGGGGTCGCCGAGCGGACCGGTGACGGTGTTCACCCGGTTGGCGCCGCCGAGTGCTTCCAGGGTGCCCTCGCCGCCATCAGCGATGGGTAGTTCGACGCACTCGTGGCCCAGTTCCCAGCAGGCGTGGCTGATGGCCGTGGCCACCTGCGCGGCCGTCGCGGTGCCCTTGAACTTGTCGACGGCGGCCAGGACACGCATCGGGCCAGGCTATGGGTCACGGGCCTCGTTGAAATCCTGACTGCCTGGGTAGAGTTTGCACATGGCCGTGACCGTTCGCATCCCCACCACCCTTCGTCCGATGGCGGGCGGCAACTCGACGGTGCAGGTTGAGGGCGCAACCCTCGCCGAAGTGATCGCCAACCTCGACACAGTGCATCCGGGCTTCCGTGATCGCCTGCTCGACGAGTCGGGCGCGATGCGTAAGTTCGTCAACCTGTTCGTGGCCGACGACGATGTGCGCTATCTCGATGGCCTGAACACCGTGGTGCCTGCCGGCGAGACCGTCAGCATCATCCCCGCCGTCGCCGGCGGCTGACCCCCCCCCACCAGGGCGAGTGCCAGCCCACCAGGGCGAGTGCCAGCCCACCAGGGCGAGTGGCACAAGCGCGCCCGAGTGGGGAGTGACACCCCGTGCGCGACGTGGCACTCGGGCGCGACGTGGCACTCGCACCGGGGACGTGGCACTCGCACCTGCTGGGGGCGCGAAAAGGGCCCCGAGCCGAAGCCCGGGGCCCTTTCAGTTCAGTGCGGAGACTGAGTCAGGAGCGACTCAGAAGTCTTCCATGCCGCCCATGCCGCCGCCCATGCCGCCGCCGCTCTGCTCGGGCTTGTCGGCCACGACTGCTTCGGTGGTGAGGAACAGGGCTGC
>CAIXHI010000144.1 GCA_903919215.1 uncultured Acidimicrobiaceae bacterium | reverse complement strand
GTGTACGTCCCCGACGTCATCTCCATCCTCGCCTCGCTGTACTTCATCCTGGGAGACATCGACCGATGAACCTCGCAGTCACCATTCCCTACTGGGGTCAGTCGCTGCTGCGGGTGCTCGGTGGCACCGTTGCGGTGCTGCTGCCCGCCGGCACGATCGTGTACCTGTTCCTGTTCAAGATGATGAGCTTCATGCAGAGTCGTCTCGGCCCGATGGAAGCTGGTCCGTACGGCTCGATGCAGTTGTTCGCCGAGGTCGGCAAGTGGCTGCAGAAGGAAGACATCACCCCGGCTCGCGCCGACAAGCGGGTGTTCCGTGCCGCCCCGCTGGTCGTGCTGGTCAGCACGTTCCTGCTCGTCGCCGTCGTGCCGTTCGGCCCCGACGCCTACTTCACCCAGTTCGACGCCGGCATCTTCTACATGCTCGCCGTCAGCAGCATCAGCACACTCGGCATCCTGATGGCTGGTTGGTCCAGCGCCAACAAGTACTCGCTGCTCGGTGGTCTGCGTGCGGCGGGTCAGTTGATCGCGTACGAACTGCCGATGGTGTTGTCGGTGCTGGGTGTCGTCATCCAGGCCGGTTCGATGAACCTGCAGACGATCGTCATCAAGCAGAACAGCGACAGCATCTTCGGCTGGAACGGTCTCGGTTACCCGTACATCGCCACCCAGTTCGTCGGCTTCCTGGTGTTCATGATCTCGGTGCAGGCCGAACTGACCCAGACCCCGT
Organism: uncultured Acidimicrobiaceae bacterium; assembly: GCA_903919215.1. GTDB lineage: Bacteria > Actinomycetota > Acidimicrobiia > Acidimicrobiales > Ilumatobacteraceae > UBA668. The sequence goes on along the minus strand of CAIXHI010000144.1, from coordinate 3,626 downwards.
TCGACATGCCGATCGCCGAATCCGAACTCGTGTCCGGTTACATGACCGAATACTCCGGCTTCCGCTTCCTGATCTTCTTCATCGCCGAGTTCGCCACCGCCGGTGTGTTCGCCCTCATCGCGAGTGTGCTGTTCCTCGGTGGCTGGGGCATCCCGTTCAGCTGGTTCGGCTGGCAGTCAGTGGACTCCATCGACAACTGGATGAACGTCGCCGGCCCACTGGTGATGATCACGAAGATGATGGTGCTCGCTGGCATCATCATGTGGGTGCGTTTCAGCTTCCCGCGCTTCCGTGAAGACCAACTCCAGCGCTTCGCTTGGAAGGTGCTCATCCCGGTGTCGCTGATCAACATCATGCTCACGGCGATCTTCAAGGTGGCCTTCTGATGGCGCACAATCCCATCCCAGGACGCGGCCTCTTGAAGGGCCTCGGGGTCACCGCCAAGACGATGGCCCAGACGCTGAAGCCGAAGAAGCTCGGCGGCGGCGCGGCCACCGTGCAGTACCCGCACGAGAAGGAGACGCCGCCGCTTCGGGCCCGAGGCGTCATCGCTCTGCACGAAGACAACTGCACCTCATGCATGCTCTGCGTTCGTAGCTGCCCCGACTGGTGCATCTACATCGAGGGCCACAAGGAACTCGCTCCGCCGCGTCGTGCCGGCGGTGCACCCCGCAAGGTCAACAAGCTCGACCGCTTCGACATCGACTATGCGCTGTGCATGTACTGCGGTATCTGCGTCGAGGTGTGCCCGTTCGATGCGCTCTTCTGGAGCCCGGAGTACGAGTACAGCGAACCCAAGATCTCCGACCTGCTGCACGACAAGACCAAGCTCGGTGAATGGATGGAGACGGTGCCCGCGGCTCCCGAGCTCGAGGTCGGCGCCGAGAAGAAGAAGGGGAAGTGATGATGCTCGCTTCCGATATCCAGGTCGCACAGAACATCGGGTTCGGCATCATCGCCGCCGTGATGGTGCTTGCCGCCATCCGCGTCGTCACCAGTAAGAACGTGGTGCACGCAGCGCTGTCGCTGATCGCCGTGATGGCCGGTTCCGCCGCCCAGTACCTGCTGCTGTCTGCTGAGTTCGTCGCCGTTACCCAAGTGCTGGTGTACATCGGCGCAGTGATGGTGCTGTTCCTGTTCGGCGTCATGCTCACCCGAGCCAAGCTCGGCAAGGACGTCGACCTCGACAACAAGGGTGCGTGGGCCTACGGCGCTCCGGTCGCCCTGCTGATGTTGGGCGTCATGGTGTATGTGCTCACCAAGGGCTTCAAGGACACCAAGATCAGCGTCAGTGGCAAGGGCAGCAACGTGGGCCAGAACAGCCTGCTCAGCGACAAGATCTTCTCGTCGTACGCGCTGCCCTTCTGGGCGCTGTCGTTCGTACTGCTCGCCGCCGTGATCGGCGCCATTGTGCTGGCCCGGAAGGACTGAGGACGCCATGCTGGTCAACAACTTCCTCATACTCGGCGCAGTGCTGTTCTGCATCGGCGTGTACGGCGTCATCGTGCGCAAGAACGCCGTGCTGGTGCTGATGAGCATCGAGCTGATCCTCAACTCGGTCAACATCAACCTGTTGGCCTTCGATCGCCTGTGGGCCGAGAGTGGCAACAACGACGGCAGCGTGTTCGCGCTGTACATCATCGCCGTGGCTGCCGCCGAAGTCGGTGTGGGTCTGGCGCTCGTGCTGCTCATCTTCCGCAACCGCAAGACCATCGCTCTCGACGACCTGTCGGAAATGAAGGGCTGACGAATGCTGCTCGCATCCGAAACGGAACACGAAGCAGTCGCACACGCGGCCGGCTGGTTCCTCGAACACGCGTGGCTGATCCCGGTCATCCCGGCGGTCGCCTTCTTCCTGATCATCTTCTTCGGCAAGCGCCTGCCCCGTGGCGGTAGCGAGATCGGCATCGCCTCGATGCTCGCCTCGCTGGTCATCGCCTCGGGCACCGCCTACCAGTGGATTGACCTCGTCGGCTCCACCGAGCACGCGGAAGCCGTCAGCAAGACGGTCACGTGGTTCGAGATCGGCAGCCTGAAGGTCGGTATCGGTTCACGTATCGATGGCCTGGCGATGATGCTGCTGTTCCTCGTGGCATTCATCTCCACGCTCGTGCAGATCTACTCCACCGAGTACGTACGTGGCGATCGTCGCTACACGCACTTCTTCGCCAGCCTCACGTTGTTCTCCGCCGGAATGCTCACCATGGTGCTCGCACCGAACATGGTGCAGCTGATCCTCGGCTGGGAGATCATGGGCCTCTGCTCGTTCATGCTCATCGGTCACTGGTGGGAAGAGCGAGCCAACAGCGAGGCCGCGCTCAAGGCGTTCTGGACCGTGCGTGTCGGCGACATGGGACTGCTCGTCGGCACCGGTGTGCTGCTGGCCCTGTTCGGCAACCTCGACATCAGCGAGATCAACGCCAAGGCCGCCGAGTTCGACGGTAACCATGCGCTGCTCGCCTTCGCAGCGGTTGCCCTGTTCATCGCCTGTATCGGCAAGAGCGGTCAGTTCCCACTGCACACGTGGTTGCCCGACGCCATGGCCGGCCCCACCCCAGTGTCGTCGCTGCTGCACTCCAGCACGATGGTCGTGGCTGGTGTGTTCCTGGTTGCCCGTCTCTACCCGGTGTTCCACACGGGCCTCGACATCAACCTCGTCGGCCACCACTTCAACCTGATCGCGGTCATCGGCGGCATCACCGTGCTCATCGCCGCCGGTCTGGCGTTCGTGCAGAACGACATCAAGAAGGTGCTCGCGTATTCCACGGTCAGCCAACTCGGCTACATGATGATGGGCCTCGGCGTCGGCGCCTGGGTGCCGGCCGTGTTCCACATCTTCACCCACGCGTTCTTCAAGTGCTGTTTGTTCTTGTGCGCAGGCTCGGTGGCCCACACCGGTAGCCACCACAGCTTCGACATGAAGCAGGACATGGGTGGCCTGCGCAAGAAGATGCCGATCACGTTCGTCACCTGGATGATCAGCACTGCGGCCCTCTGCGGCGTGCCGTTCTTCAGCGGTTTCTTCTCCAAGGACGAGATCATCGACTCGGCCAAGGGCAACGACTACAAGGTGTTCTTCGTGGTGGGTCTGATCGGTGCGTTCATGACCACCGCCTACATGACCCGGGCCACCTATCTCACCTTCTTCGGCAAGGCCCGTGGCGGTGCAGCCCACTTCGTCGGTCACCACGAGGATCACAGCCACGAGGAAGCCCATGACGAGGGTCACGAGGAAGCTGACGCTCACGGTCACGACGATCACCATGCACCGGTCGTGCACGGCAAGCCGCTCGGCTTCGCCCCGGACGACTCGCCGTGGCAGATCACCGTGCCGTTGATGATCCTCGGTGCGCTGGCATTGGTGGCGGGTTACCTCAACGCGGCACCGTTCAAGATCGAGAAGTTCCACGAGTGGCTGCACAGCAGCATCGGCGTCGAGGTTCCTGAGGCGCCGCACTTCGAGTGGATCAACGCAGTACCCAGCATCTTGCTCGTGGCTGCCGGTTTCGCAGTCAGCCTGCTGATCTGCAAGGCCGTGTTCGGCGAGGGCAACTCGCCGCTCAAGGGACTCACCCAGCGCAACGCACTGCTCGGTGCGGGGCACAAGTTCCTCGTGAACAAGTACT
>CAIXHI010000143.1 GCA_903919215.1 uncultured Acidimicrobiaceae bacterium | reverse complement strand
TCCACGGCGCCATCGGCTTCACCACCGAGACGCTGCCGCATCGCCACGTGTGGCGTGCGCACACGATGGCGCGAGCACTAGCCGTCCGCCCGGCACTGCTCGACGCCCTCGTCCCCCGCCCCTGATCCACTGCGTTTGAAGGCGGCGCCACACCCAGTGCGGGTTCGCCTTCAAACGCAGTCGTCGATGCGGGTCAGAGCTGAGGGTTGAAGACCGGCAGGCCGGTGTCGTAATCGGCCAGCAGTTCACCGCGGAGCGACTCAATGCGATCGATGGTCCAGTCCTGGTCGTTCGCATCGAGTTGGGTGACCGGGTGCCAGCCCTTCTGCAGTTGGATGCGTGAGCCGCTGACCGCGAAGACCTGACCGGTGATGCCTGCGGCCAGTTCGGTGCACAGCCACACCACGAGCGGTGCGATCTGATCGGGACCGTACGGGTTGTGCTGACCCTCGGGGATCTCGGGCAGGTCCTTCAACACGGTGCCCAGCAGGCGTGTGGCTGCGGTCGGAGCGATCGCGTTCACCCGCACGCCGGCCGCTTCCAGCTCACGCGCCATGGTGATGGTCATCGCGGCGATGCCCATCTTCGCGGCGCCGTAGTTGGCCTGACCGAAGTTGCCGTACAAGCCGGACGACGACGACGTGTTGACGATCGCGGCGTTCACCTGCTCACCGGTCTGCTTGAACTTGTTGCGCCAGTAGGCCGCAGCGAACCGTGACGGGGCGAAGCTGCCCTTCAGGACCACGTTGACCACGATGTCCCACTCGTCCTCGGTCATGTTGTGGCTCATGCGATCGCGCAGAATGCCTGCGTTGTTGATCAGGATGTCGAGGCCGCCGAACACATCGACCGCCTGCTGCACCATTGCCTCCGAGGCTGCCCAGTCAGCCACGTTCGCGCCGTTGGCGACGGCGCGACCGCCCATCGCCTCGATCTCGGCGACCACCTGCTGTGCGGGCGACAGGTCGTTGCCGTCGCCACGTCCGTCACCACCGAGGTCGTTCACCACCACCGCTGCGCCCTCGCGCGCTAGCAGCAGCGCGTGTCCGCGGCCGATACCACGCCCAGCGCCTGTGACGATTGCAACCTTGCCGTCGAGCAGTCCCATATGTGTCTCCCTGTTTCATTCGAACGTTGATTATGCGATGTCGCGCGGCTTCTTGCCGGACTGCAGTAGTGCCATGCGCGCCGCGTGAGCGTCGGAGGTCTTCTCCATGATCGACATTACGTCGGCCGACATCTGCAGATGCTGGCGCATCCCCATCTGCTCCCACGCCCGGATCAGCAGCGCCTTGGTTCCCATCAGCGTGGACAGCGGGGCGCGAGCGATGTGAGCAGCCATCGCCTCCACCTCGGCCTCCAACTGGTCCCGGGGCACGACCTTGTTGACCAGTCCGTACTCACATGCCTCGTCGGCGGTCAGCGTGCGCGCGGTGTACAGGTACTCGGCGGCGCGCTTGCGGTTCATGAACGTCCAGGGCTCGACCATCGTCTCGCCACCGGGGAACCCGAGGCCCTGCACGAGTGGCATCTGAAAGTAGGCGTCATCGCTAGCGATGGTGATGTCGGTGAGGTACGCCCAGTACGTACCGCCCCCGATGCAATAGCCGTGCACCTGGGCGATCATCGGCTTGGGGAACTCGAAGAAGCGCAGAGTCGGCCACAGGAACAGGTCGCGGCTGCCAATCCAGTTCGAGCCGATGCCGTCCTGCGAAGCGACGAACTCGGGGTACGTCTCTGGCCCGGCCAGCACGTGCCCAGCACAAAAGCCCTTGCCGTTGGCCCGCAGGATGACCACCTTGATGTCGTAGTCGTGTTGCGCGATGTCGAGCGCCGCGTCCAATTGGTGCACCGTCTCGGACGACTGCCCGTTGGCCTTCTCCGGCCAGTTGAGCGTGATGCGCGCGATCGACCCCGTCGCCTCGTAGAGGATCTTGCCGAGGTCCTGTTGCTGGTCCACTTCGCTCCCCTATGGTTCGGTGCGCCACACTTGACGACTGTGTCAGCTGAGACACCATAGTTCGCCGCCCCGTCGCATACCCTCCACCTACCCACGCCCCACCCAAGGAGACGCCATGAGCCAGCCGGCACCGCCGCCGATCATCGAAGACCCGTTCACGCTGTACTTCTGGGAAGGCACCAAGGCCCACCAGTTGCTCATCATGCGCTGCCAGTCGTGCGGCACCTGGATTCACCTGCCCAAGCCCGTGTGCCGCAACTGTCAGTCGATGGACGTCAAGCCCGAGCCGGTCAGCGGCAAGGGCACGGTGTACTCCTTCACCGAGACGTACAAGGCGTTCCACCCGTACTTCGTCGACAAGGTGCCGTATCTCATCGCCGTCATCGAGCTCGCCGAACACCCACACCTGCACTTCCAATCGAACCTCGTGGGCATCACCGAACCGGACGTGAAGTTCGGTATGCCGGTGCAGCTCGAGTGGGCCGAATTCGGCGACAAGACCATTCCGGTCTTCCGCCCCGTCACGAGTGAAGGGACGGTGGCGTGATGGCCATCACCACCAAGAACCGCCGCGTCGCCATCGTCGGCGTCGGCTACTCCAACGTCGGCCGCAACACGGGCCTCACCGAACGCCACCACGCGGCGCAGGCCGCAAACGCGGCGCTGGCCGATGCGGGCCTCACCGCCAAGGACATCGATGGTGTCGGCAGTTGGGGCGGCGACGCCGTCGACTTCGGCTACATGATGGGCTTCCAAGACCTTCGCTGGGAACTCAACGTGGGTGTCTCCCCCGCGTTCATCGCCCCCGCGTACCACGCCGCCCAGGCAGTGGCCGCCGGCCACGCCGACTGTGTGATGGCGTTCCGCATCATGATGCAACAGCCCAGCAGCGCCAAGCTCGCGGCCGGTGGCGCAATGCTCGGCGCTCCGAACATGGAGGACACCGTCTTCCAGTACCCGTACGGCAACTTCAGCCCCACCCAGTGGGCCGGGCTGCTGATGAACCGTTATCTGCACGAGAGCGACAGCACTGAGGAGCACTTCGCCAAGTTCGCCGTCAGTCAGCGCACCTGGGCCCTGCTGAACGACGATGCGCT
>CAIXHI010000142.1 GCA_903919215.1 uncultured Acidimicrobiaceae bacterium | reverse complement strand
CCGGTTCCGGCCAAGGTGTGGGTGCGGCAATCGCCGCAACCCTCGCCGAGGCCGGGGCCGAGGTGTTCGTCAACGATCTGGTGCCGGAGCGTGCCGAAGCCGGTGCCGCGGCACTGCGGTCGCAGGGCTTCGCTGCGCAGGCGGCGGCGTTCGACGTCACCAACCTGGAAGCGGTCACGGAATCGATCGCCGCGATCGGCCCACTCGACATCCTGGTGAACAACGCCGGCAATGCCGGCGGTGACGGCTGGACAGCGATGGCACCGTTCCACACGACCTCGCCGTCCGAATGGAACAAGTTCATCAACGTCAACCTCTACGGGGTGATGAACTGCGTGCATGCGGCGCTCCCCGGGATGATCCAGGGGAAGTGGGGGCGGGTGGTCACGATCATCTCCGATGCAGGTCGCGTCGGTGAGCCCAGCATGGCGTCGTACGCAGCGGCCAAAGGCGGCGCCGCGGCGTTCACCCGTGCGGTGGCCCACGAGGTCGGTCGCTACAACATCACGGCCAACAACATCTCGTTGGGCACGATGCGCACGCCGCTCAGCGAGGAGCGCTGGGCGAACATCAGCGAAGCCGACGCGAAGGTCGTGCTGCAGCGTTACCTGGTGCGGCGACCCGGCCTCCCCGCCGATGTGGCAGCGTTGGCGCTGTACCTCGTCAGCGATGGCGGCGAATGGGTTACGGCGCAGACGTATCCGTTGAACGGCGGCTACTCCGTCGCGCTGTGAAGCGGCGTTCCGTCCCCCGACCCAGATGGTCGGGCGGGTGGATTCAGACGGCTGAAGTACTCGCACACGATGTGGCCACCCGACCTGGCCTCCTTCGGGGATTGGTACCGGAAGACGGGATCGTCGCTGGCGACGTGTATGCAGGGGTCCTTCAGAGATAGGCGCGGAAGCGGGCGCGGATGTCGGGAACGAACAGCTCTGGCACCTCGAGCGATGGGAAGTGTCCGCCGCGCGGCTGCACTGCGTAGTACTCGAGGTTCAGCGCCAGTTCGAGGAAACCCCGCGGCGTGGCGAAGATCTCGGCCGGATACTGGGTGTGGCCGTACGGCACGTTCGTGGAGCGGGGCTGTGCCCGGCCGCTGCCGCCGATCTCCTCGTAATACAAGCGCATGGAAGAACCGATCGTGCCGGTGAACCAGTACACGCTGAGGTTGTCGAGCAGCCGTTCGAGCGGTACCGCGCCGAACGGCGCATCTGCCAAGGGGCCGCTGCGGTCGGTCCAGGCATGGAACTTCTCGCCGATCCACGCCGCCATGCCCGCCGGTGAGTCGAACAGGCCGTAGGCCAGCGACTGCGGCTTCGTCGATTGGATCGCCTGGTAGCCGGTACCAGTGGCCGTGGACTGGCGGGCGCGATCGAGATTGGCGCGGTCCATGTCCGTCAGGATCGCCTCGCGGATCTCCTTGGCCGGCACCGGCACACGCACCATCGTCTGGTGGAACGCGCGGACGTGCTGCGGGTGCCGTTCGGCGAGCGTGATGCCGATGATCGAACCCCAGTCGCCACCGAACACGAGGTACTGCTCGTAGCCCAGGTCGGCGATCAGCGCGTCCAACACGTCGGCGATGACGTCGACGTCCACACCGCGTGTCGTGGTCACGCCCGAGAACCCGTACCCCGGCAGCGACGGCACGATCACGTGAAACGCGTCCGCCGGGTCGGGCGGGTTGGTCAGCGGTTCGATCACGTCGAAGAACTCGACCACCGACCCTGGCCACCCGTGCACCAGCACGAGCGGGCGGGCCTGCGGATGTGGCGAGCGAGCGTGGATCGCGTGCACCTGGACGCCACCGACGCCCACCTCGAACGTCCCGCGCACCTGTGGCCAGCGGTTGCAACGATCGACGAACGCGTCGATGTCGTGCTCGGCCCACGCCGAGCAGAGATCGCGTAGGACACGACGCGGCATGCCGTAGTCCCACCCGACATCGGGCAGTTCGTCGGGCCACCGGGTTGCCGCGAGTCGTGTCCGCAGGTCGGTGATCGAGTCGTCGTCGATCTCGAACTCGAACGAGTGAGCGTGGCTCACAGCGGCCCCGTGCGTCGAGTCGTCGCGATGGTGTGCTCGGGCGTCCGCATGGCGAACGACTGTACAGTCGTTCGCCGCTGCGCTCAGCCGCCGTGCCTGGTGGGGCGCTTCGCTGCGCTCAGCCACCGTGCCTGGTGGGGCGCTTCGCTGCGCTCAGCCGCCCATACGCAGACCGGGGGCCTTGGTGCGGAACACATCGGTGGCGAACAGATCGCCGAGTTTCTCCGCGTCCCACCGCGTGCCGCCGTTGTTGAGGATGACCTCTTCGGTCCAGCCCTTCATCCAGAAGATCTTCTCGCTCATTGCGCGGATGACCTGACCGCTGACATGACCGGCCTGCGGGCTGGCCAACCAGGCGACCACCGGGCTGCACAGCGACGGGTCGAAGCGATCGAACTCGTCGGCCGGGATCTCGTCGGGCTCACGAGCGGTGACACCCATCGAGCCTGCCGACAGGCGGGTGATGCCGCCGGGTCCGATGCAGTTGGCCGTGATGCCGAGCTTGTTGAGTTCCACGTTGAGTGTCAGCGTCAGCGACACGATTGCACCCTTGGCGGTTGCGTAGTTGGTCTGGCCGAAGTTGCCGTGCAGACCGGCGCCGGAAGTGGTGTTGATGATGCGGCCGTAGGTGCTGCCACCGTTGGCCTTGGCATCGTCGCGCCAGAACTTCGCAGCCGCGCGGCTGAGCAGCCAACTGCCGCGCACGTGCACGTTCATCACCAGATCGAAGTCGGCGACACTCATGTTCCAGATCGCCTTGTCGCGCACGATGCCGGCGTTGTTGACGAGGATGTCGAGGCGGCCGTACTCATCGATCGCCTGCTGCACCATTGCGTTGGCCTGCTCCTCGTCGGCGACGTTGCCGTAGTTCGCCGAGGCCGTACCGCCGCGAGCCTTGATCAGCTCGACCACGACGTCGGCATCGCGGCCCGAGCCTTCGCCCGACACGTTGGAGCCGAGGTCGTTGACGATCACGGTGGCGCCGTGCTTGGCCAATTCGAACGCGTGGCCGCGCCCGATGCCATGGCCGGCGCCGGTGACGATCGCGATCTTTCCTTCGAGAAGTCCGGGCATGACGTGCTCGCTTTCATCGTTGGGCGCTGTCTCGCGCCGCCAGAGAGGGGCGTTCCGTGTTGAACCGGAAGCCCTACTGACACTAGCGTCAGAACGTTGCCGGATGCGAAGGGGAAGCACCATGGGACTTGAAGTCGAAACCCGTGAGGGACTGGAGATCGAGCGCCATGACGGCGGAGTCGTGGTGCTGCGTCTGGCCCGACCCGATCGCCGCAACGCGGTCGACAATGCGACCGCTCGGGCGTATACGCAGTTCCTGATCGATGCCAACGTCGACTCGTCGGTGCGCTCGATTGTGCTCACCGGCACCGAGAAGAACTACTGCACCGGCGCCGATGTGCCGCCCGGTGCGACGCAGATGAACACGCTCGACTACCGCTACGCCACCGAGGATTACCGCTCGTGGTTCAAGGCGCTGTGGGAAGTCGAGAAGCCGGTCGTCAGCGCGGTCAACGGCAACGTTGCCGGCGCTGGGTGGATGTTGGCGCTGCTGGCTGATCTCGTGGTCGCTAACTCCGACGCTCGCTGGACACACGTCTTCAGTCGGCGCGGCATGGTGCCGCATGCTGGCGACCCGTACTTCCTGTCGAAGATCATCCCGTTCCACCGCCTCAACGAGATCGCCCTGCTCAGCGACACGCTCACGAGCGCTGATCTCGACAAGTGGGGGTTGATCAACCGTTGTGTTGCGGCCGACGACGTGCTGCCGACGGCCATGGAACTGGCCACCCGTTTGGCCGCTGGCCCCACTCGCACGTTGGGCCTCACCAAGCGTCTGTATCGGCGTGCCCTGTCCACCGACATGGCCACCTCGTTCGAGGATGAGCGCAACGCGACGGCGCTCATCTCCACCACCAAGGACCGCGTCGAGGGCGTCATGTCCTTCGTCGAGGGTCGCCCGGCGAACTTCATCGGCGACTGAACCGCCCGTTCGTCGCAACTCGTATTCCTGTTGCTCATCTCTCCCAAAGGCCCGTCATGTCCATCGCTCTGACCGAAGACCATCGTGCGCTCGCCGAGGTGGCGCAGTCGTTTCTCGCCGACCGCGGCGCCACCGAAGCCTCCCGCGCACTGCTGCGTGCCGATGCTGATGCGCTGCCGCCGTTCTGGGCCGCGTTGTGCGAACTGGGCTGGGCCGGTGTGCACCTGCCGGAGGAGTTGGGCGGTTCGGGCTACGGCCTGCCCGAGTTGATCATCGTCATCGAGGAACTCGGCCGTGTCGCAGCCCCCGGTCCGTTCCTCGCCACTGCGCACGCCTCAGCGGTCATCGCTGCTGTCGGCACGACGGCGCAGCGTGAACTGCACGTGCGTGGCTTGGCCGATGGCTCGGTCATCGGTGCGGTCGCCGCGCCCGGCTCGCTGACACGTGGCGCAGACGGTCGACTGTCGGGCGAGGCCGGTGCTGTGCTCTCCGGCGAGTTGGCCGATCTGCTGCTGCTGCCGGTGGGTGACGACGTCGTCCTCATCGACGCCGCTGCCGTGCGGCGCGTGCCCACCGAGCAGCTCGATCCCACCCGCCGTGTCGCGCGTATCGATGTCGAGGGTCTCGTCGTCGCCGACAGCGAAGTCATCATCGGTGGCGCCGTGGTGGCCACCTCCATCGGTCGTCTGCTGGCCGCAGCCGAAGCAGTCGGTGGCGCCAGCGCGTGTGTGGCGACGGCCACCGACTACGCCAAGGTGCGCGAGCAGTTCGGTCGCACGATTGGATCGTTCCAGGCAGTGAAGCATCACCTGGCGAACATGCTCGTTGATGCCGAACTCGGGGCAGCCAACGCGTGGGACGCCGCGCGTGCGGGTGCCACCGGCCCACAGGCGGTGCTCACCGCTGCCTTCGCTGCCACGCAGGCGCTGCCCGCGTATCGCCGCTGCGCGGAGAAGAACATCCAGATCCTCGGTGGCATCGGCTACACGTGGGAGCACGACGCACACTTGCACCTGCGGCGTGCGTCGGTACTCGCGGCGCTCTTCGGCGGCGATCGTCAGGCGCCGCTCGACGTGACAGCGTTGCTCGCCAGTGGCGTGCACCCGAACCTGGGTCTCGACCTGCCGCCCGAGGCCGAGCAGTACCGCGCTGAGGCCAAGGCATTCCACGACAGGTACTTCTCGTTGCCGGTGGCCGAGCGCCAGGCTGCTGGTATCGAGTCGGGCTACCTGCTGCCGCACTGGCCCAAGCCGTTCGGCCGTGGCGCCAGCGTCGTCGAACAACTCGTGATCGACGAAGAGTTGGGCGATCTCGAACAACTCGAGTTGGGTATCGGTTCGTGGGTGCTGCTCACCATCGTGCAGTGCGGCACAGCGGAGCAGCTCCAACGCTGGATCGGGCCCTCACTGCGCGGCGAGTACTACTGGTGCCAACTGTTCAGCGAGCCCAACGCCGGCTCGGATGCAGCGGCCATCGCCACCAAGGCCACGCGGGTCGATGGTGGCTGGCTGGTGAGCGGCCAGAAGGTGTGGACCAGCGGCGCCCACCACTCGACACATGGCCTGGCCACCGTTCGCACCGACTCCACGTTGGGCAAGCACGGTGGTGTGTCGGCATTCGTCGTCGACATGAAGGCCAAGGGTGTGGAAGTGCGGCCGCTCACCGAACTGACCGGCGAGAACTTGTTCAACGAGGTGTTCTTCGACGATGTGTTCGTGCCGGACGATGATGTTGTCGGCGCGATCAACCAGGGTTGGGCCGTCGCTCGCGCGACGCTCGGCAATGAGCGTGTCTCCATCGGCGGCAACAAGGGGCGCCTGGACAACGTCGTCGTCGACGACCTCTTGCCGCTCCTGACCGGAGCGCTGGAATGCGACACCGCGGCCCACATCGAGGTCGGTCAGTGCGCGGCCGAAGAGCATGCGATGGCGGCGCTGAACCTGCGCCACGTCTCGCGCTCGGTCATCGGCGGGCCTCCCGGCGCCGAGGGCAACATCACCAAACTGCTGTCCGCCGAGCACACGCAGAAGGCATCGCAGCTCGGTATGCGGCTGGCACCGCTGGCCGGTATCACCGACGGCGCTGGGAAGATCCAGCATGGCTACCTGTTCAGCCGTTGTCTCACGATTGCTGGCGGTACCTCCGAGATCGTGCGCAACCTGATCGCCGAGCGTCTTCTGGGTCTGCCCCGCGACCCGCTCGCGAAGTAAGTTTCGTCTATACCTCTCCCCACCCCCTTACCGCACGGAGTGTTCCCATGAGTGTCCTGACCGAGATCCGCGATGGCGTGATGATCCTCACTCTCAACCGTCCCGAGGCGGGCAACTCGCTGAACCCCGAGGTCGGGGCCGGCATCATCGCGGCGATCGACGAGGCCAACTCGAACCCCGAGGTTCGCACGCTGATCATCACCGGTGCTGGTGAGAAGATCTTCTGCGCCGGTATGGATCTCAAGGCGTTTGCCGCTGGTGAGAACATGGGGCCAGTGGTTGCCTGCCTCGTCAAGCTCACCAAGTGCGAGAAGCCGGTCATCGCCGCCGTCAACGGGATGGCGTTGGCCGGTGGTTTCGAAGTGATGATGAAGTGCGATTTGGTGGTCGCTGCCGATCACGCCAAGTTCGGTATCCCCGAGGTCAAGCGCGGCCTCGTCGCCGCCGGTGGCGCAACCCGCCTGCCCCGCCGAATCCCGCTGCAGATCGCCCTCGAGCTGGGCCTCACCGGCGAGTCGATGTCGGCCGCTCGGGCGCTCGAACTGGGACTGGTCAACCGCGTCGTACCCGCCGCCGACGTGATGAGCGCTGCTCTGGCGCTCGCCGCGCTGATCACCGCCAACGGCCCGCTCGCGGTGCAGGCCACCAAGCGACTGATGTGGGACGAGATCGGCGAGGATCAGCTCGAGCACATCGGCAGGACCGTCGGCCCGGTGTTCGCCAGCGAGGACGCCCGTGAAGGCGCGACCGCCTTCGCCCAGAAGCGCACCCCGGAGTGGAAGGGCCGCTGAGCCCCGCGCCCGTCGGCTTCTGGGAAGGATCCGTCCCACATCGGCTTCTGGGAAGGATCCATTCCGGAATCCGGGGGCCCGCTCAAAGGGTGATCGCGACAGCTCCTGATGTTGGGGGTGTTGTGATGGTTGTTGGTCGGCCGAGGATCCCGTTGTCGGTGGTGTTCCCTGGGTTGCGTGCGTTGGCGCGTGGGGCGACGATTCCCCAGGCGGTGCGACTGTCGGGGGTGTCGCAGAACACCCTGTTGCGGCGGGCCGCCGAGGAAGCTGTGGGTGTGTTACGTGACCGCACTCCGAGGAAGAACGCGTTGACGTTGGAGGACCGCGAGGAGATCCGGATCGGGATCGAGCGCGGTGAGTCCGACGCCGAGATCGGTGCACGGCTGGGGCGACATCGCGGATCGATCGGCCGCGAGATCGCCAAGGCCGGTGGCCGCCAGCAGTATCGGGCGTTCCGCGCCCAGGATCGTGCTGACCGCGCAGCGTTTCGGCCCAAGCAACATTGGACCGAGCAGCGGCCGTGGCTGTGGGATCTGGTGCAGGAAATGTTGCGCTCCAGGAAGTGGTCGCCGGAAGGGATCAGCCGGCGGCTCCGTCGTGAGCATCCGGATGCGTCAGAGTGGTGGGTGTCTCACGAGGCGATCTATCAGGCGATCTTCGTGCAAACCCGTGGTGAGCTGCGCAAAGAACTCGCTGCATGTCTGTCGACGCGCCGCCAGCATCGCCAGCCGCGCAAACGCAGCACGAATGGTGTGGGCAAGATCGCCGGGATGGTCAACATTGCTGAACGACCAGTCGAGGCGGCTGATCGTGCTGTTCCGGGGCATTGGGAAGGCGATCTGATCATCGGCGCCAACGGTGCGAGCGCGATCGCGACGTTGGTCGAGCGGACGACCAGGTTCGGGATGATGGTCAAGCTCGACGGGAAACACGCTGACCATGTTGCTGAACGGATCGGGTCGGTGATGGCCCGGCTGCCGTCGGTGCTGGCTCGTTCGTTGACCTGGGATCAAGGCACCGAGCTCGCGGCGCACCGCTCGTTCACGGTCGCGACCGACATCCCAGTCTTCTTCTGCGACCCGCACAGCCCATGGCAACGGCCGAGCAACGAGAACTGGAACGGCAAAGCACGATGGTTCCTGCCCAAGGGCACCGACCTGTCGGTCCACTCCCAAGACGAGCTCGATCACATGACCGCGATCATCAATGGGCGCCCACGAGAAGTCCTCGGATGGGATACTGCAGCCGAACGATTCGCAGAGCTTGTCGCGACCACCAACTGAGCGGGCCGG
>CAIXHI010000141.1 GCA_903919215.1 uncultured Acidimicrobiaceae bacterium | reverse complement strand
TCGCCGAAGGCGTGATCGCCGTGCGCGGCACACCAGATCGTTCGCTGACGATGAAGGAAGTGGCCACCCAGGCGTACACCAACGCCCACACGCTGCCGGTCGACGCGGGCAGCGGGCTGGAAGCCACGATCCGATTCAAGCCGACGCGCTTCCCCACGTGGTCGAACGCGACGCATGTGTGCGTCGTCGAGATCGACCCCGACACGTTCATCCCCCGCATCCTGCGCTACATCGTGTCGGAGGACTGCGGCAAGATGATCAACCCGCAGGTCGTCGAAGGTCAGATTTTCGGCGGTGTCGTACAAGGGCTGGGCGGTGTGCTCTACGAGGACTTCCGCTACGACCCGGATGGCAACCCGCAGACCACGACGTTCCTCGACTACCTGCTGCCCACCACCGGCGAGACGCCGCTGATCGAGATCGGCCACATCGAGTCCGTGTCCACCACCAACCCCGGTGGTTTCAAGGGGATGGGTGAAGGCGGCGCGATCGGCGCCCATGCAGCGGTCGCCAATGCCGTTGGCGACGCGCTCGCACACCTCGGTGTGAATGTGACGAGCACGCCCCTCGGCCCCGAGGACATCTTCCAACTCGTGCAAGCCAGCCAGAAGGAGCGCGCGTGAAGCCGAGCCAGTTCCAGCACCATGCACCCGAGCGGGTCGACGAGGTTGTCGCCCTGCTCGCGGAGTACGGCGACGATGCCAAGGTGCTCGCCGGAGGTCAGAGCCTGATCCCGATCATGGCCCTGCGCATGGCGACATATCCGCACCTGGTGGATATCGCCCGCGTCCCCGACCTATCCAAGATCTCGGCCACGCCGAACGCGGTGCGCGTGGGTGCGATGGTGCGCCAGTCACACGCTGAGCGAGACGCAGCGGTGGCAACCGTGCCGTTGCTCGCCAAGGCGCTCCCGCACATCGGCCACTTCCAGATCCGCAACCGAGGCACCGTCGGCGGTTCCATCGCCCACGCCGATCCGGCCAGCGAGTTGCCGGCAGTAGCGCTCGCGCTCGACGCACGCATCGAGGCCACCGGCCCGGGCGGCGTGCGGTTCATCGACGCCTCCGAGTTCTTCCTCTCCACATGGCAGACCGCACTGGATGACGGCGAGATTCTCAGCGCCGTGGAGTTCCCCGTGTGGGGTGCCGGGTCGGGTTTCGGTGTCGAGGAGATCGCCCGCCGCAAGGGCGACTTCGCACTGGTCGGGGCGCTTGCGGGCGTCACGCTCGACGGCGACCGAGTCACCCGAGCATGTATCACGATGATCGGCGTCGGCTCGACGCCGGTGCGCTGCCACGAGGCAGAAGCTGCACTCATCGCCGGTGGCGCCAACGCCGACCTCGATGAGATCGGGCGCATCGCCGCCGCTCCCCTCACCCCCACCCACGATGTTCACGCGTCCGCCGCGTATCGCAAACACGTCAGCCCGGCCATCGTGCGCCGCGCCCTGACCGCCGCCCTGAAGGAGGCCCGCTCATGAACGACCGGACACGAGTGCGACTCACTGTCAACGGCCACGCCGAACAGGTCGAGGTGGAGCCTCGCGCGATCCTCGCCGACGTATTGCGCGACAACCTCGGCCTCACCGGCACCCACCTCGCGTGCGAGCACGGGGTCTGCGGCGCCTGCACGGTGTTGATCGATGGCGAGGCTGCCCGTTCCTGCCTCGTGTTCGCAGTGCAAGCCGAGGGCGCATCGATCACCACTGTCGAAGGCATCGCGCCCGACGGCGGCCTCAGCCCGGTGCAGGAGGCCATGCGCGACTGCCATGGTCTGCAGTGCGGCTTCTGCACACCCGGCATCGTGGTCTCGATGACGGCGTACCTGAACACCCACCCCAACCCGAGCGATGCCGATCTCAAGGAAGCCATGTCCGGCAACCTGTGCCGCTGCACCGGGTACCAGGGCATCCTCGCCGCCGCACGTCAGGCAGCAGACCGGATGAACGCTTCGTCCTAGACGACGAACAGGTTCCTGACTTCTACCTGGCTGACCTTCATCGACGGCGTCCGCGGTAGCTCTGCCACAATCCGTAGCTCCACCGGCACCTGGTAGCCGCTGAGCTTCTCGCGCGCCCAGATGAGCAACGCTTCGGAGGTGATCGGCTCGGCGTCGTCGCGGAGTTGCACCGCGGCGACCGGCACCTGACCGAGACGCTGATCGGGCAGCCCAATGACACAGGCCTCAAGAACCGAAGGGTGTCCGGCCAGCACCTTGCCGACCTCGCCGGTGGCCACCTTGAAGCCACCGCGAATGATGACATCGTCGGCACGGCCGGTGATCCAGATGAACTGGTCGTCGTCCATGTGTGCAAGGTCGGTGGTTCGCGTCCAACCTGACTGAGCAAGCTGCGGTGCACGAACTTCGAGCAGGCCGACCGAACCGTTCGGCACCGGCTCACCGGTCTCTGCGTCGACCACCCGCACTTCGACACCTTGGTTGGGTCGGCCGACACTGCCGGTCTTCGTGTCGCCGAACTGACGACGATCGCTCAACGTCCAACCCGCGACTCCTCCGGCGAACTCTGTCGCGCCGTACACCTCCAGGACGGGCACACCGTATTTCTCCTCGAACGCGCGGCCCAGCTCGGGATCGAGTGGCGAAGTGCCCGCAAACACTGCCTGCACATGCTCGAACAAGTCGCGCGGTAGGTCGGCCGCCAGCACCATCGCCAGCGCAGTGGGCACCAGCCCGACGACGCGTAGCCGGTGCTCGCGGACGTTCTTCGCCCACTGGTCGACGTTGAACCGCTCCATCAACGCCACCGAGCGACCGGCGACGAGTGACGAGGTGAGGGCACGTAGGCCACCCATGTGCAACAGCGGATTCCACACCAGCGAGACACCGGAGCTGAGCCGCGGCGCCGACAGGTCGGAGTTGCGGCTGTACGACGCGGTGCTGACAATTTCGTGTTCCAGGCTGCGGTACAGCAGGTCGATGCGCTTCGGCGGGCCGGTGGTGCCGCTAGTGAGCATCTGCACGGCCACCCCGGGTGCGATGGTGGGAGCGTCTCCACGCTCACCGGCAGCGACCACGATCGCGAAGGGCACATCGCTCTCGTCCGCAAGGAGCGCAAGCGAGCCTGCGTCGCGAGCCGCTTCGAGGATCGATTCGTTGGCCCAGTCGCTCGCCGTGGCGACAATCACCGGCAGACGGAGTCGGCGGATCTCATCCGCGAGCTTGTCTGCTGGAATGGCAGAGCTGAGTGTGACCAGGCAACGACCCGTGGCCAATGCTCCAGTGATTGCGCGCACGATCTCCGGCCGATTCCGCATCAGCACACCGACCATCGAACCTTCACCGAAGCCGGCCGCGTCGAGCCGCTCGTGCAGCGCGCGCACCCCGGCGCCGAGCCAGCCCCATGTTCGCCAGGTGTCTTCGAAGTGCAGCGCGTTGGCGTCCGGATCGAGCTCGATCACCTGCGTCAGCCAACTCGGGAGGTGAAGCGACGGGGCGGCCCCCTCGTCGATTTGCTCCTGATCAGTTGCCCCGTTCATCACGCGCCCACTGCTGTTGCTGGTGTGACGCTGTGCTGTTCGGTACCCATGCCCCATAAGAGTACACTCATCACATGGACGCCGCCGCGGTGAAGATGGACACAGCGGACGTCGAGGAGCACCTGCTGGTGGCCCACGACGGCCCAGTGATGACCATCACGCTCAACCGGCCCCGGCAGCGCAACGCCATCACCAAAGAGATGATCTCGGGGATCGCCGCTGCTGCGCGCGCTGCCGGGAACGACGACCGGACGCGGGCTGTGCTGATCACATCCAACGGCGACGACTTCTGCGCCGGGATCGACCTCGTACAGTCGAACGCCGAGCAGACCAAGCCGCGCACCGGGCACCTCGAACGCCGGATGCAGTACGGCGCGCACGAGATGATCCTCGAACTCGACGCCCTGCAGGTACCCGTCGTCGCCGCCGTGCGCGGCTGGGCGGCCGGAATCGGCAACATGATCGCGCTCAGCGCCGATGTCGTCGTTGCCACCCCTTCCACGAAGTTCTGGGTGCCCATGGTGAAGCGGGGCTTCACCCCCGACAGCGGCAACACCTGGCTGTTGCCCCGCCTCGTCGGCCTTGCCCGCGCGAAGGAGATGGTGCTGCGCGGTGAACCCGTGGACGGACGTCAGGCCGTCGAGTGGGGCCTGATCACGCGGTGCGTACCGGAGGACGAACTGGACAGCACCGCGGCCACGCTCGTGCACGAGTTCGCGAACGCGGCGACAGTCGCGATCGGGCTGGCGAAACGGTTGCTGCACGCGAACCTCGCGGTCGACCTGCGCACCGGCCTGCACAACGAGGCACTGCACGAGGAGTTGGCCACTCGCTCCGACGATTTCAAGGAGGGGATGCGCTCCTTCGTCCAGCGACGCACCCCCGACTACACCGGCCGCTGACCGAAAGGCTCTGCAGATGACGAATCCGATCACGATCACCGTTGACGAGCACATTGCGCTCGTCACGCTCGACCGGCCACCGGTCAACGCGGTCAATCGCGCGACACTGGCGGCGATACGCGATGCATTCCGGTCGCTCGACGACCGTCGCGATGTGCGCGCCGCTGTGTTCACCGCCACCGGCACCAGAGCCTTCATGGGCGGCGCAGACCTTGACTCCGTCGGTGACCGCGGCGGCGCAGACTCCACGCCCCCGACCGACGTGACCGACAGCGGACGCGTGGCCCGCGACGCGATGTGGGCCATCACCGACTGCGCCGTCCCGGTGGTGGGCGCAATCAACGGTCCCGCAGTCGGAGCCGGTGTTGCCTTTGCCACGTGCTGCGACATCCTGCTCGCCGCCGACCACGCGTGGTTCGGGACGCTGGAGATCAACGTTGGTCTGCTCGGTGCCAGTGCCCACCTGATGCAGCTCGTCGGCCGGCACAAGGCCCGCGAGATGTTCCTGCTGGGCGAGAGAGTCACTGCCCAAGAACTCCACCGGCTTGGCGTCGTTCGCGAGGTGCTCCCTGCTGACCAACTCCTCCCGGCCGCAATGGAAGTCGCCCGAGTGCTGGCGCAGAAAAGCCCGATTGCGATGCGGCTGGCGAAGGACTCGATGAACCGCATCGAGGGTCTGACGCTGAAAGACGCCTACCGGACGGAGCAGGACTACACCAACCGACTGCTCGGTTTCGAGGACAGCCTCGAGGCCCGCGAGGCGTTCAAGAACAAACGTGATCCCGAGTGGAAGTGGCGTTGATGGCTCCCGAAGTGTCACGCGCCGGCGATGCGGTTGCTCCGTTGCAGGACCTCGACGACTTGACCCCTGGCTGGATGACCGATGCACTCCAAGTGCATCACCCCGATGTCGAGGTCACCGGCCTGCACCTCGGTGCCGTCCGCCACGGTTCGGAGTCCACGGTGCGGGTCATGCTCGACTACAACAGCGCCGGCCATGAGCAGCAGCTGCCACCGACGATGTACGTCAAGGGGCAACTGAGCACGCGTGCCACCGAGGGCATCCTCGGGCCAATGACGCTCACCGAGGCTCGGTTCTTCCAGGATGTCGCCCCCTTGCTCCCGGAGCTCAACATCACGAAGTGTTACTTCGCCTCGGTTGCCGACGGACGGCGCTCAACAATCGTGATGGAAGACCTATTCGCGCGCAACGCGACACTCGGCGCTGCGGGAACCACCGTCACCCCTGCGACCGCCTATTTGATGGCAGAGCAGTTCGCCCAGTTACATGCGTTGTGGTTCGACGCACCTGAGTTGGACTCCACGGATTGGCTGGCCAACAGCTCCGCACGCGATGTCGACCTCGACAAGATGGCTACGGAGGAGACCGGAATCTTCGGCTCGTTCAAGGAGGGCTGGTGGGCCCGTCGCACACAACTTCCCCACTGTGCCTTCCTGCCCGCAGAGCTGACCCACCGAGCCACGATGAAGCAGGCGCTGGTGAGCAAGTACCGAGCGGAGGGCTCGCTGCCGCACTGCTTGATCCACGGCGACCCACATCTGGGCAACATCTTCTTCGATGCCGACGGTCGACCGGGCCTGTACGACTGGTCACCCATGGTCGGGCGCTGGGGAGATGATCTCAATTACGCGATCGTGGGCTCGCTCGACATCGACGATCGTCGAGAGCACGAGCAACCCATCCTGCGCCATTACCTCCACCATTTGGTGCTGCACGGCGGTCCCGTCATCCCTTGGGACGACGCATGGCTCTCGTGGCGTCGACAGACCATCCACGGGTTCATGTACATGCTCTGCAGCCCACGTCAGCAGCCCGAAGACCTAATCACCGTGCAGACGCTGCGCTTCGGCTGGAATGCCATCGACAACGACATGCTCGGCGCGCTGGGAATCTGAACACCAGCGTGGTGCTCAGTCACCACCGAGGTAACGCCGGAACACATCGTCGTTCTCCAGGTCGGACGGCTTCCCCGTGAACACAATCTCACCACGGTTCATCACGTACACCTTCGACGCCAATGCCAACGCGCGGGTGATGAACTGATCGACGATCAGCAACGCGGCTCCCTCGTCGGCAACTTGCCGCAGGAAGTGGAAGATCTCGTCGACCAGGATCGGTGCGAGTCCGAGCGATGCCTCGTCCACCAGAATCAGCTTGGGGTTATGGGCATATGCGCGGCACATGGCAAGCATCTGCTGCTGGCCACCGCTCATCGAGCCAGCACGCTGGTTCAGCCGCTGCCCCAGGATCGGGAACGCCTCTGTGCAGCGTGCCAACAACTCGTCCTCGTGCCCAGGGCCAGCCTGCAGTAGCAGGTTCTCCCGAACAGTCAGGTGGCGGAAGATCGCGCGGCCCTCGGGGATGTGGCACAACCCCTTCTGCGCTCGACGGTTGGTGGGAAGGTTGGTGATCTCCTCACCGCCCAGGCGGATGGTGCCCTGTGTCGAGTGAACGAGGCCCGACACCGTCTTCAACAGGGTGGATTTGCCGGCACCGTTCGAACCCAACAGTGCGGTCACCGAACCGGCAGGCACGGTGAGGTCGATGTTGCGCAAGATGGTGGTGGTGCCGTAGCCGCTGGTGACACCGACGAGTTCCAGGGAGTTCGTTTCGACTGTTGTGTTCATGACAGGTTCTCCTCGAACTCCTCGAGCACCTCAGACTCAGAACCAAGGTACGCCGCCCGGACGATCTCGCTGGAGGCCACCTCTGCAGGTGTCCCGTCGAAGATGGGCCGACCGAAGTCGAGCACGAAGATGTAACTGCACACCTTCATCACCAAGGCCATGTCGTGCTCGACGAGCAGGATGCCACAGCCCCGGCTTTCCACCACATGCTGCAACACCTCCGCGAAACGGGCGGTCTCCTCACGATCGAGACCAGAGGATGGTTCGTCGAGCAGCAGCAGATCGAACGGACCGGCGAGGCACCGGGCCAGCTCGACCAAACGGCGCTCACCCGTGGACAACGAGCCGGCCTGCTGATCAGCGAGGTGGCTGATTCCACACAGATCGAGCGACTGCGCCGTGCATTCCCTCATCGACCTGCGCTCGTGCGGTGGAGCCAAGACCTGGCGAACGATACGCGAACCCACCGTGGGCGCTTCGTACCCGAGCGACACGTTCTCGCGGACAGTCAGTTCGTCGCACAACTCCATCAGCTGGAAGGTGCGGCCGATTCCCATACGACCTCGTGCGGGGGCCGACAAGCCGGAGATCGTCTTGCCGTGGAACCTGATGTCGCCGTCGACGTTGCGGTTGATACCGCTGACCGCATTGAACGTGGTGGTCTTGCCAGCGCCGTTGGGGCCGATGAGGCCGGTGATGCGGCCCAGCGGCGCCCGCAAGCTGAACTGATCGACAGCGCGGATACCGCCGAACTGCACGCTCAGGTCGTCGACCTCGAGGCCCGGACTGTCCGAGGCCACCGACCGGATCGGGCGGGTCAGTTGCACCTCGGCGTGAGTGCGCTGACGGCCGAAGCGACCGAAGAACGCGGCCAACTTGGGGGACATCGGCGGGTGGCCGCCACGCAGCGCGATCATGATCGCAAACAGCCCGAACAGCGCGTTGAGCACGTTGGGTGTCTTGTCACCGCCGATGTAGGCGGGGATGACCGCCGTGACGGCAGCGAAGATTGCATACCACGGCTCACGGAACGGAGCCAGCGCGAGAATCGCGATCAACACCAGCGAGTTGAACGGCTGGAACACCGTGGTGGATCCATCCACCGTGGTGAGCGCCATGCCATACATCACACCGGCGATACCGGCGATGAACGCCGAGATGCAGAACACGATCACCTTGGTGACACTGGTGGAGAGGCCCATCGTGGACACCGCCGCGGGGCTACCCGACAAACCGCGCAGCACACGACCCAATCGCGAGGCTGAGATCAGCGCGATCGTGATCGCCACAATGACGAGCACCGCGAGGATCACGTAGTAGCGGGTGTGTGGGTCGGTGGTGCCGAACGGTGAGGTGATCTTGCGGCCACCGGCGAACGAGAAGAACATCCAGTTCTGCGCAAAGAACAGGCGCGTCACGAGGATGCCGAAGCCGTAGGTCGCCAATGCGAGGTACACGCCGTGGAGTCGGATCGCAGGGAGCGCGACCAGGGCGCCAACCGGTACCGCCACCAAGCCGGCGAGGATCAGCGCCGGCAGCCAGGGAAGTCCGGCACCGACAGTGAACTGTGAGAACGCTGCAGCGCTGATTGCGGCGAACGTTCCGTGGCACAGCGACACCTGGCCACTGGTCTTCACCAGCAAACCCAACGACAGCATCAAGATTGCCTGACAGAGCCCAAACGTGAAGAACGGCAACTTGTTGCCGACGACCTGCGGAATGATCATCATCAGACCCAGCACGACAACACCGGTTCCGAGGCGCAACTCGATCGGGCCTGTCCATGTCAGCGGTGGGCGAGCCTCAGCGCTGGCGCGAGGTGCGAGCCGATGCTTCGGCAGCACCAGGAGGACGACGAACAGCACCAGGAACGGCAGCGCGTCGGGGAGTCCGTCGACGCTGGTCCACTTCTGGTCGTTGACCACGTAGCCAATGACGTCCTGCAGGATGCCGATGGCGAGGCCGCCGACGAATGTGAGCGGGATGCTGGTGAAGCC
>CAIXHI010000140.1 GCA_903919215.1 uncultured Acidimicrobiaceae bacterium | reverse complement strand
GTGACCTCCGACTTCATCTGGTCGGGCGATCAACTGGCGCGCCGCGCCGGTGGCGCGTCGAACTGGCTCGACACGCTCGGCGTCACGCACGGCCAGCCAGTGCCGATGGTGATCGACGAGTCGGCCGATGCGATCGCGCTCGCTGTCGGAGCCACGTTGTCGGGCCGCGTGCCTGCGCCGTTGGGCACGAAGTTGCCGGCCAGCGACCTGGCGGCGGCGATCGCCAACCTGGGCGCCACGGTGCTCGTGGCCGAGGAGAAGACGGCCGAACGGTGCCGTGCCGCGGCGGCGCTGATCGGCGCGTCGGTCGCCGTCATGCCAGCGTTCCCCGAGGCTGAGATTCCGAACGTGGTGGTGGGGCCCGACGAGGTGGCGCTGATCATCCATACCTCTGGCACCACCGGGTTGCCCAAGCCCATCCCCGCCACGCACGAGCGGCTCTGCCAGCGCATCCGCATCTACACCACCACGATGGGCATCGGCCCCGGCGACCGCTACTGCTCGGCCTCGCCGTTCTCGCACACCGCTGGCGTGGCGATGACCTACACGGTGCTGGCCGTGGGCGCCGGCGTGGTGCCGCAGGACTGGTTCAGCATCGACAAGTGGCGCGAGGCCGGTCGCCTCGGCGTCACGTTCGCGCTGCTGGTACCCACGATGATCGACATCCTGTTGTCGGCCGGAGCGCTGGCCGATGTGCAACCCAAGGCGTTGCAGTACGGCGCCTCGCCGATCCATCCCGAGACACTGGAGGCGGCGCTACGCGCGCTCCCGAACACGCGCTTCGTGCAGATCTTCGGCCAGACCGAGGTCAGCCCGATCTGCTGCCTCTCGCACGAGGACCACATGTTGGCGATCAACGGCCGACCCGAACTGCTGACCACCGTCGGTAAGCCCGTGCTCGATGTCGAGTTGAAGGTGGAGCACCCGGACAGCGAGGGCATCGGGCAGCTGATCCTGCGCTCACCGCACGCCTACGTGGTCGACGACGACGGGTGGCGGCGCACGGGCGACTTCGGCCGCATCGACGACGAGGGTTACGTGACGCTCAGCGGGCGGGTCAACGACAAGATCGTGCGCGGCGGCGAGAACATCTATCCCGTCGAGGTCGAGACTGCGCTGATCTCGCACCCGGCCGTGCGCGAGGCCGCAGTCGTGGGCGCACCCGACCGCCGCTACGGCGAGATCGTCAAAGCCGTCGTGGTGCTGGATGACACCCAGCCTGCTCCGACGGTGGAGGAGCTGCAGCTCCATGTGCGCAACTTGCTGGCCCATTTCAAGACGCCCGCCATCGTGTTGTTCGCCGACGAGTTGCCGCGCAACGCCAGCGGCAAGGTCCTGCGCCGGAAGCTGATCTGATGAGCGACACCGACGCGCTACCCGGTATCGACCACGCGCCCGTGGAGGCCTGGATCACCGCCCACGTGGCCGGGCTCACGCCGCCGCTGAAGTTCTCGCTGATCTCCGGCGGGCACAGCAACATCACCTACTTCGTCGACGACTCCGCTGGCTGGGGTGCCGTGCTGCGCCGCCCGCCGCTGGGCAGCAAGGGCGGCAACGCGCACAACATGGCGCGCGAGTACATGGTGATCGCCGCACTCGCAGGTTCGCCGGTGCCGGTGCCCGCCGCGCTGGCGCTGTGCGAGGACGAGGCCGTCAACGGGTCGCCGTTCTATGTGATGGGTCGCTGCGCAGGCCGGGTGGTGGAGAACCCGGAGACCGTCGCCGAGTTCTTCCCCGATCACGCTGCCCGCCGACGTGCCGGCGAGCAGATCGTCGACGTGATGGCGGCGATGCACATGGTCGACATCGACTCGGTCTGCCTCGGCGACGCTGCGCGCCGAGAGGGTTTCCTCGATCGTCAGCTCAAGCGCCTCACCGGCGTGTGGGAACAGAACAAGACCCGCGAGCTACCGGTGATGGAGACGCTGCGCGAGCGCTTGGTGGCACTCAAGCCCGAGCAGTTGGCGACTGGCATCGTGCACAGCGACTACCGCATGGGCAACGTGATGTTCACCGCCGATGGCACGCTCAGCGGCGTGCTCGACTGGGAGCTGTGGACGCTCGGCGACCCGCTGGCCGACCTCGCGTTCTTGCTGAACAACTGGGACGAACCCGACGACGACGCCCCGCAGGTGCTGATGCAGTTGCCACCCACGCGTGCCCCCGGCTTCCCCACCCGCGCGGAGGTGCTGGCTCGCTACGCCGTGGCCACAGGCTTCGACGTCTCGGGTATCGAGTACTACCGCGCCTTCCAGCATTGGAAGATCGCGATCATTGCCGAGGGCGTCAAGCGCCGCTACGAGCAGGGCAACATGGCCAACCAGGACGTCGACTTCGACCATCTGTCCAACCGTGTCGTCACCATGGCCGAACTCGCCACCGCCCACCTCGACCGCCTGGGGTAGCCCCTCCGTTTCCGGGCTGGTACCATTTCTTGTACCACTTGGAAAGGAGGCGCGATGGCGATCACCGCCAGCGAGGCCCGCAAAAACCTGTTCCCGCTGATCCAGCAGGTGAACGACGACCGCAATCCAGTGGAGATCACGTCCAAGGGCGGCGACGCCGTGCTGCTCTCGCTCGCCGACTACCAGGCGCTGGAGGAGACTGCCCATCTCCTGCGTTCGCCAGCGAACGTGCGGCGTCTGCTGGAGAGCCTCGACCAGGCCCGTGCCGGCAAGGTGCAGGCGCACACGCTCGATCGCTGAGGCGCGCATGCGAGTGGTGTTCACACCCAATGGCTGGGAGGACTACGTCTTCTGGCAGACCTCCGACCGGGCGATGCTGAAGCGGATCAACCGCCTGCTCGACGACATCGTGCGCGACCCGTTCGACGGCATCGGCAAGCCCGAGCAGTTGCGCCACGCGTTGGCCGGCGCATGGTCGCGCCGCATCGACGATGAGCACCGCCTCGTGTACCTCGTCGACGGCGACGACGTCGTGGTCCTACAAGCGCGCTACCACTACGGCTGAGTGCTCGACTGCCCGCCCCTGGAAACAGCGCACAGAACGGGCACTCGGGGCGTCCTCTCACCAATGTTGGCGTTGAGATGGGGTGGTGCCCCGTCTGATCGCCGACATTCCGGTCGCACGTTCAATGTTGGCGATGGCATGGGGCGGTGCCCCGTCTGAACGCCAACTTGGCTCTGACGCCATAGCTGCTGATCTGCGTGCTGGACAACGGCAGTCACCTCGTGCATTCTGGCGCGGGTCCTCGTCGGGAATGCCCGTTTGATGTGAGCGCAGATGATCCGCTACCGTCACCAAGATGCAGGCAAACGCAGACGTCCATAGCGCCATAGAGAGCATCATCTGCGACACCTATTCGCGTCTCTCGACGCCTGGATCCCAGTTCACAGATCTGTTCTGTGATCCGGACTTGATGATTGTGGGATCAGGCCTCGGTGAGTTGTTCGCAGGTCCCGACATCGCGTGTCGGGCGGGCGCCGGTCTGGCGACCGCTGGGTTCCGCTGGAATCCTGGAGACATCACCGTGTGGAGCCACGGCGAGGTCGCTTGGGCACAGATTCATGGCACGGTCGACCTTGACAAGGGCACTGGACTCGAGTCCGTGCCGTACTACACGACGGCGGTATTCGCTTGCGTCGACGGTCTCTGGCGCTGGAAGTACTGGGGCGGCGCCGAGCCCCAAGAACAACCCCGCGTGTGAGCCCGGGTGCGCATACCTGCCTGATTGTGTGGTGGGTGGTGCTGCGGGGTTCTCGTAGCGTCGGGGTTCCGGTGGTTGTTGCTCTCTAACTGCCTGCCGTCCGGTTCGCTGGTCTGGCTTCCTATCGAGTTGTGCGACCG
>CAIXHI010000139.1 GCA_903919215.1 uncultured Acidimicrobiaceae bacterium | reverse complement strand
CTTGAAGTACTTGCGAGCAAAGGCCAGCAAGTCGGCGTCGTTCGGGTGATCGGCGGACTCAACACCGAGGACACGCTTGCCCACTGCGGCATGGCGGGCATCGAGATCCTTGTGGAACTCGAGCTTGGCAGTGCCGGGGCCGACGATCAGGATCTCGCGTGCGTTGCCGAGCGCGGTGGCGACTTCATCGAAGAAGTGATGGTCGGGACCGGGCTTTCCGGTGCCCGGAAGGCCGGACCTACGGTGCACCTGACGCTGACCGCCTTCGCGCTCGACGGCAACCACGTGCTTGTCGTCGAAGCTGAAGTCGATGACCCTGGCGTGTAGGTGATCGATCCACACGACGGCGTGCTGGTACGACATTTGAAAGGTTTCCTTCCTGAGCCGAGCGTCTTGCACGGCGTTGCCAACGGCTCTCCAGGCTACCGGGGCGGGTAGTGGACGACCCACTGTGGTGTCTCAGCAGAGGCCGACGGGTTCGACCGGTGGCCCGATGTCCAACGCATTCCACACGTCATAGGCGACACCCCGAATCGCATACTGCTTGTAGTGCACCGACGAGCGGTCGGGGATCACCCGCCGCACGAGTTCGACACTGACAGCGGCGAAGTCGGCCACCGTGGACGGCGACAGCGGCCGCCCGATGAGCGTCGCTTCGAGGTCTGCGTCGCGGAATGCGGAAGGTGCAAGTGAACCGAGCGCGACGAGAGCATCAGCGATCACACCCGCTTCGATGCGCACGACGACGGCCATGCTCAGCTTCGAGACAGTGACCGCGGTGCGAGCGCCGACCTTGGCGAACGCGCTGCGCGTGAGCGAATCGTGCCCCTGGAACGAGAACCCGGTGATCGCTTCGCCGGCAGCGAGGTGCGTACGGCCAGCGCGAGCGAGCACCGTTGCGAGCGGCCGAACGTCCACTCGGCCGGCACCGTCGATCGTGTGCACCTGCGCACCCAGCGCAGTGAGCGCCGGGATCGAGTCGCCGCACGGTGAGGCGTTGGCCACGTTGCCGGCGATCGTTGCCGCGTTGCGCACTTGCACCGACCCGACCTGCGCCGAAGCATGGGCCAGGCAGGTCGCGCGCTCGGCGATCACCGGGTGGGCGGCCAGTTGCGAAAATGTGGTGAGCGCTCCGATGTGCACCACCCCGTCGTGCTCGCGCACACCGGCCAGCCCTTGCACCCGGCTGAGGTCGATCAGCAGATCGGGCTCGAGACCGGCATGCAGGTGCAGCACCAGATCCGTGCCACCGGCCAGCAAACGGGTCGCCGGCGTCGCCTGCGCCAACGCCACCTGCAACTCGACAAGGTTGCGAGGAGCCAGGACGCGTGTCTCAGTCACCGGGTTGCTCCACTGCTCGGGCCGCCACGGACGCGACCGCATCGAGGATCGCCGAGTAGCCCGTGCACCGACACAAGTTGCCGGCAAGTGCGGCCCGCACATCGGTGGGGGTGGGGTCGGGCTGGGTGCGCAGCAACGCAGTAGCCGACATCAGCATTCCGGGAGTACAGAAGCCGCACTGCACGGCCCCGCGCTCGATGAACTCGGACTGCAGCGCATCCAGTCCACCTGCTGCGGACAATCCTTCGATCGTCGTGACCGAACGGCCCTCCGCCTGCGCAGCGAGCATGAGACACGAGTTCAGCGCCAACCCGTCGACGATCACGGTGCATGCGCCGCACTCCCCTTCGGCACACCCTTCCTTCGTGCCGGTGAGGCCGAGACGGTCGCGCAACACATCGAGCAACCGTTCGGTCGGAACGATCGCCACCTCGTGAGCCACGCCGTTGACAGTGAGATGCAGATTCACAGTGTTCCTCCCGTCTTCGCCAGTGCAGCCAGGATGCGTTCGGGTGACGCGGGGAGCTCGGTGATCTCGGTACCCAGCGCCCGGTTCACCGCGTTCACCACCGCCGCCGCGGTGGGAACGAACGCGATCTCGCCGACACTCTTGGCGCCGTAGGGTCCGTCGTCACCGTCGTGCTCGATCAGCAGCACCTCCACTCGCGGCATCGTCGCCGAGTTCACCAAGTGGTAGTTCTTGAAACCGCCGTCGAGCGGTCGACCTGCGTCGTCGAGCACGATCTCCTCGCACAGCGCGCTGCCGATCCCGGCCTGTACGGCGCCCCGGCACTGCCCCTCCACCATCAACGGGTTGATCGCCTTGCCGATGTCGACCACCGCGAGGAAGTCGGTCACCTGCACCAGTCCGGTGAGCACATCAACCTCGACCTCGGCGAACTGCACCGAGTACGAGCCTGGATTCGAGTCGGAACGATAGGTGCTGGTGACGATGATGTCGCCGCCGAATCGCATGCGCGTACCCTGCACCACCTGGGCATATGCGAGACCATGTCCAGGCGCTCCGGCCACTTCCACGCGTCCGAGATCCGCGTGCAGGTCGTCTGGTGACGCCTCCAACAACTCCGCTGCAGCCTGCACCACACGTTCGCGGAGTCGTTCTGCTCCAAGGCGCACGCCGGCACCCACCACGTACGTCATCCGACTGCCGAAGCAGCCGAAGTCGAACGGCGTGCTGTACGTGTCAGCTTCACCGACCGAGATGAGATCGGGGTCGATGCCCAGCTCCTCGGCGACCAGCACCTTCATCGTGGTGATCGTTCCAGCGCCCACTTCGTGAAGGCTGGCGACGAGGTGCACGCTGCCGTCCTCGTTCATCTTCAGCGTGACCGTGCTCGATTCGGGGAACTCGCCGCTCAGCATCCCGTTCTTGTGTCCGCCACACGCCACGCCGACGCCACGCCGATACCGCCCCTCGCCCGCCGATGCGTTCACACGCTCTGACCACCGGAACGCGTGGGCACCCTGCAGCAAGCACTGCTGCACTTCGGCGTCACCGAGCGACATCCCCGACACGGGATCGATTGCCCCGGGTGCGACCAGGTTCGCCAGCCGCAGCGCGACGGGATCGCGCCCCGACACACGGGCGACATGGTCGAGATGAAGCTCCATACAGGTGACGATGTCGGGCGCCCCCCAGCCGCGCATCCCACCGGCGACGGGCGTGTTGGTCACCACGACGTCGCCACTGTGGCCGTAGCGCGGCGTGCGGTACAGACGGGTGAGCTTGTGCGCCATCGCCTCCGCATAGTCGAGCGAACTGGTGACATAGCCGCCCGCGTCGAGCACCGTGTGCACATCGATGTCGAGCAGTGTCCCGTCGGCGGCGAGAACGGTGCGCACGGTGGAACGCTGCGCCGGACGCACCATCGTCGCGGCAATGCACTCCTCACGGTCGAGCACGAGTTTCACCGGGCGGCCCAGGCGCATCGCCAGGAACGAGACGAGCGGTTCGAGGATGAACTCCTGCTTCCCGCCGAACGAGCCCCCCATCGGCACTTTGATGACCCGCACGCGGTTGTAGGGCAGTTCGAACAACTCGGCCACCACCGTGCGGGCGCCGTAGACGCTTTGACACGGTGTGTGCACCGTCAGCGTGCCGTTGGCGTACTCGGCCAGACACATGTGCGGTTCCAGCGCTGCATGGTGCAGGCGCTGTGTGCCCACCGTTGTCTCCGTGACGAGGGCGTCCGGCGGCAGTGCCGCATGG
>CAIXHI010000138.1 GCA_903919215.1 uncultured Acidimicrobiaceae bacterium | reverse complement strand
TCCTCCTCAAACACGACGCCAAACGCTGGACCACCACCATGCGGCCCAGTCGGTTCGCGACGTCGCGCACACCGTACAGCAGCGGATCGTCGACCACACCCGGCCAACCGATGAACCCGAGTGACAGGTGCGCCATCGTTGCGGCGAAGCGGTCGAGTGTGTAGTGGCGCAAGTCGAGGAAGTCGCCACTCGCGTACAGGTGGCTCAGCGCCCCGGTCGCCCCAAGCCGGTGTACCTCGGTGACCACCGGGTCGACGAGCACGGCGTGCAGGTGAGTCGCCTCGGCGACGGCGTTCTCCTCCTCGACGGTGAGGTGGAACTCGCTCCACACCCCTTCGATGAAGTGGTCCATGAACGGTTGCCGATCGGCGCGCATCACGATGTCGATACTGCAGTTCGCTCCGTGAGCGACGATCGACGCAGGCAGGTAGGCGATGTGCTGGCGGCGCAAGAAGTCGAGCACGACCTCGGGCCGTTCGTCGCCGATGCGCGTGAGGAAGGTGAACGGTTCCCCCGCTCGTGCCCAGTGGTACGCCATGTTCAGCGCGCCGCCGCCGGGGAGTTCGAGGCCCTCGTCGAGGTACCTGTCGATGCTGGCGGGGCCGAGCAGTAGTCGGGTCACCGCCGACCCCTCACAGTCCGGCGAGCGGTTCGGTGCGGCCGGGGCCGAGGGCGAGGAAACGGTCGTAGCGCACCTCGACCACCTTGCTCATCTGCCAGAACGCCTCGATCGAGAGGTGCGCGCACCCTTCCACGTGGTACCAGTCGGTGCGGTTCGGCAGGGTGGTGATGAGCGCTGGGTCGTGGGCAGGCACGACGGCCGGGTTCAGCACGTAGCCGGGTGACAGTGGGTCGCGGATCTGCAACAGTCCGTCTCCGCGAAAGCCCTTGGCACGTGGCAGGTGGTGCGTCTCGCCCGTCCCGAGATCGATGAGGTCGACCGTTTCCGCAGGCGTGTCAGTGACGTCGGGCCATGCCGCGTCGTCGACGAGTTCGCCGATGACGCGCCGCACGGAGATGTCCTGATAATGGTTCATCACCGTGTCGGGTTGTACGTAGTCGGTGTCGTGCACGTTGGTGACGTTGTCGTCGTAGACATTGCCGCAACGGGTGACGAGGAACTGCACGAGTGCCGGTCGGTCGCGCAGGAAGCATCGGTAGGCCTCCTCGTACTCCACGATCGCCTCGGTCATCGACACCACTCGTCCGCGCACGATGTGCGCGAAGCGCCATCCGTCGGCACCGAAGCGGTCGTCGAGCACCACCTGGCGACTTGCTTTCGAGGCACCGCTGTACCCCGGGACGCCGACCGGGATCCAGACGTTGGCCAGTTCCGGCCAGGGTGTGGGAGTGCTCACTCGGCCGACCGTAGTGCGTTCCTCGCAACGCTGAGTCACACGTCACGCAACGAGTGCTTGCAAAAGCTAGCACCGCGGGCGGACGATGGTGTTGGGCCAAGAGAGCCCCAAGGAGGTCAACGGTGGACACGATGACGACTCTGAAGAAGTGGCAGGACGACTACGTCGCGATGATCAAGCGTGTCGAAGAACCGATGGTGCGCTACGCAGGCAAGGTGGCCGAGCCGGTGGCCCGCTACCTGCCCGAGCGGCCGCAGTTCATGGCGCAGATGCCCGCGGTGCGCGAGGTCGTGAGCGAGCAGTTGACGTTCCGTCGTCGCCTCGTCGACGAGCAGGCCGCCTTCGTCCGCAAGATGATGAAGGCCATGGAGCCGGTGCTCGCCAAGGTTGACGGCCCTGTCACGCAGCTGGCGACGGGCAATACACCCCAGCACGAGGAGCTTCGAATGCCTCAGCGCAAGGCGACTCGTAAGGTCGCCTGACGGCCCAGCCGCGAGAAGAACGGGCAGGCGTGACGCCTGCCCGTTCCGCATGTGTACCGTGCGGGCATGAGCCTGACGACACCTGGAACCCTGCCCCCGACGATGCGCGAGATTCGTTCGCTGGTGACGGCCGATGGGTATCTCGAACTGTCCATTGCCGAGGTGCCCGTGCCGGTTCCGGCGGCCTGGGAGGTGCTGGTGCGGATCCAGGGGGCGCCGATCAACCCCAGCGATCTTGGCCTGCTGCTCGCGATGGCCGATGTGTCGCAGGCCGTCGTCTCTGGAACCGCAGATTCGC
Source organism: uncultured Acidimicrobiaceae bacterium (assembly GCA_903919215.1). GTDB lineage: Bacteria > Actinomycetota > Acidimicrobiia > Acidimicrobiales > Ilumatobacteraceae > UBA668. The sequence goes on along the minus strand of CAIXHI010000138.1, from coordinate 167 downwards.
CGGTGGTGCGCGCACCACTCGCTGAGCGTGTGCTCGCCGGGTTGGGGTCGCGCCTCGGCCAGTCGATGTCGGTCGGCAACGAAGGCTGTGGTGTCGTGGTGGCCGCTGGCGATGCGCCGGATGCGCAAGCACTGCTGGGCCGCACGGTGTCGCTGGTGGGCGGAGCC
>CAIXHI010000137.1 GCA_903919215.1 uncultured Acidimicrobiaceae bacterium | reverse complement strand
TTCAGCAACGACACGGCCACGTTCTTCGGCGTGGGCTCGGTGTAGTAGCCAGCAGCGTTCAACACCTTGGCGACCGGGAACGCGGAACCCAATGCGTACGAGTAGTTGACGTAGCCAATGGCGCCTTCGGCGAAACCCTGGCTGACGTAACCGGCCACGCCGAGGTCGCCAGACTGGGCGATCATGCCGGCGATGGTGGGGTAGAACGACGTAAATCCACACGCCGGGGCACGGCCCGAGGTGTTGCAATACTCGGTCCACAACGCCGGGTACTGGGTGATCATCCACTTCGTGAACTGGGCGCTCGAGCCGGAGCCGTCAGAGCGCACCACCGGCACCACTGCCCGGGCAGGCATCACGATGCCTGGGTTGTCGGCCTGAATGCCCGCGTCGTTCCACATTTTGATCTTGCCGGTGAAGATCTTCGCCACGTTCTCGCCGGACAGGCGCAGGTTGGTCACCCGCTTGCCGTTGATCTTCAGGTTGTACATGAACGACGTGCCACCGGCGACGACGGGGATGTACGCATAGCTGTCCGGTGCCGGGTTCTCCGGCGCCGAACCATCCTCGGGACGGAACTGGAACGGGATATCGGAGGCGGCGAAGTCGACCGTGCCGTTGAGGAAGTTCTTACGACCGGCGCTGGAACCACTTGGGTTGTAGTCGACGACCATGCCCTTGTTCGATTGCACGTTGACGCGCATCGCCTCGAGCGCGTTGGCGGCCCATGACGAACCCTCACCGGAGATGCGCTGATAGGCGAGCAGAGCGTCGGCCTGCTGATGCGGCGCGGCAGACACCGCGGCCACGAGAAAGGCGACGACCATCAGCAGCGCGCTGCGACGACCGGGTCGATGTGTACGGGGGTTCATACGTTCACCTGTCCGGGATGTGCCTGGATACGTTCGAGATCGCGAATGGACTTCGCTGCCGCCTTGCGCGCTTGACGCTTGGAGAGGCGGCCCACCGGTCGGCCGCCCAGCACACGAGCGACGGTGAACAGCACCAGCACCAGCACCATCAGCACGGCAGCGGTGGCGAAACCGCGCGCCACTTGTGTGGGCTGCGGCGAGCGCACCAGTTCGAAGGCTGCCAGCGGCAACGACACCATCGGCCCCTTGTTCGGGTTGAAGTTCATCGTCGAGGTGAAGCCAGCGGTCAACAACACCGGGGCCGTCTCGCCGACACCGCGGGCGACGCCGAGGATCACCGAGGTGGTGAGGCCAGAACGGGCGGTCGGCAGCACCACATGCCACACCGTGCGCCACTGCGGTGCACCGAGCGCCGCCGACGCTTCACGCAGGCCACCGGGCACCAAGCGCAACACCACGTCGGCGGAGCGGATGATGATCGGCAACATCATGATGCTCATCGAGATCGCCGCAGCGAGACCTGAGCGCTCGAAGCCGAGCACCAGAATCCAGGTGGCGAAGATGAACAGACCGGCCAGGATCGATGGCAGCGCGGTCATTGCCGTCACGACCGTGCGTACCAACGTGGCGAACCAGTTGCGGGTCTCGTTGAGGAACACCGAGCAGGCCACGCCGAGCGGCACGGTGATGAGCAACGCGATCGTTGTCATGATCACGGTGCCGGTGATCGCGTGGGTGATGCCACCCTTACCGAGCGGGTCGAGCGGGCCGGTACTGCTGAGATCGGTGGAGAAGAAGTTCGAATGGAACAACGCCTTCGAACCACGCATGATCGTGAACACGATCACTGAGAACAACGCCGCCAGCGCGACGAGCGCTGCGGTGGTGAGCATCACACCCATCACACGGTCGACGACCGCCGGGCCGTCCTCGGTGGTAGCAACCAGCACCGCGTAGGTGCAGAGGAACACGAGGAAGAACACGACCACGAACCCGAAGTCGCCGGACAGCGGTGTGAGACGCCCGAACAACAGCATCGTCGTGCACCAGGCGCTGAACAGACCGCCCGCGAGCGGCATGATGTCGTTGCGCGAGAGCTTCCCGAGCGAGCGGCGCTCGGCCAGTGCCGCCAACGGCTCGGGGCGTGGCGGGAGCACCGTACGCGGGGC
>CAIXHI010000136.1 GCA_903919215.1 uncultured Acidimicrobiaceae bacterium | reverse complement strand
GTTCCTCTCCGGCCTCACCAACCAGCGCGGCGATGAGTGGGGTCAGGATCGCGGACTGTTCGCTCGCCAGGTGATCGAAGCCGTGCGCGGCGTCATCGGCACCGCCGTCGTCGGCCTGCGCCTGTCCTGCGACGAACTGGCACCGTGGGCCGGCATCACCCCGGAGATGGCCCCCGAGATCGCCACCGCGCTCGTGGGCGCCGGACTCGACTACGTGGTGGTCGTACGCGGCTCGATCTTCTCCGCCGAGAAGACCCGTCCTGACTTCCACGAACCGGCCGGGTTCAACATCGACCTGTGCCGCGCCGTGAAGGCGGCACTGCCACACACGCCGGTGTTCCTGCAGGGATCCGTCGTCGACTGGGGTCAGGCCGAATGGGCACTGGGCGAGAGCGTGTGCGACGGCGTGGAGATGACCCGGGCGCAGATCGCCGACCCCGACCTCGTCGCCAAGCTGGGCAGCGAACAGCCCGACCGCATCCGTCCGTGCCTGCGCTGCAACCAGACATGCCAGGTGCGCGACGGCCGCAGCCCGGTGGTCACCTGTGTGGGCGAACCCAGTAGCGGTCGTGAGACCGAAGACCCCGACTGGTACGCAGCCACGGCTCGCCCGCGCGATGTACTCGTCGTCGGTGCCGGTGTCGCTGGCCTCGAAGCCGCACGAGTCGCAGCGGCCCGCGGTCACCGTGTGCGGGTCGTCGAACGCGCCGACCGCGTGGGTGGCATCGCGGCCGTCACCGGCCCCGGAACACCGCTGGTCGAATGGCTCGCCGCTCAGTGCGCTGCCGCCGGACTCTCCATCGAGTTCGGCGCCGACGAGCACAGCGCCCGCCCGGGCGAGCTGGTCATTCAGGCCACCGGCGCCGTCCCTGGACGCCGCGCATATGCGATCGCCGATGGTGCCGTCGTGCTCGATGTCGTCGATGTTCACTCCGGCGCGGTCGCGCTGCCCGACGGCCAGATCGCGCTGTTCGATCCCATCGGAGGCCCGATCGCCGTCAGCCTCGCCGAGCAGTTGGGTGAGCGAGCGATCCTCATCACCCAGGATCAGATTGCCGGTAACGAACTCTCCCGCACCGGCGACCTCGCACCGGCCAACGTGCGCCTGCAGCAGCGCGGCGTCCATATCGAGCGACGCAGCATCCTGCGCGCTGTTCGCCCCGGGGAGATCGAGTTGGAAGACCGTTTCAGCGGCGAGCGGCGCACTGTGGCCGCGTCAGCACTGGTCGACTGCGGGTTCCGTTTGCCAACCGACCCGATCACCGGCGCACACGCCCAGGTCGGCGACTGCGTAGCCCCACGCACAATGTACGAAGCAGTCCTCGAAGGCCGCCGCGCCGCCCTCTCCATCTGAGGCCCAGACCGACCATCTGGGCAGGGCCAGTTCCGGTTTCCGGAACTGAGGCTGCCCAGAAGACGTTGTGGGACGGATCCTTCCCAGAATCCGCAGACCGAGCCGAGTACCCGTACTGGGCGCGCTCGGTCACGGCCAGCGGCGCCTTGAACGAGGACACGCCCACTAGGGTCGCCAGGGTCATGAACGCCGCATCGTCTCGTTCCCGCGCTGCGATGCGTCCCGCAGCCGTGCTGTGGGACATGGACGGAACGATCGTCGACACCGAGCCGTACTGGATCGAGTGCGAGTTCGAACTCGTCGAACAGTTCGGCGATTCGTGGGACGTGGACAAGGCGCACGCGCTCGTCGGCAGTGACCTGCGCGACACTGCGCGCTTGATGCAAGACCTCGGCGGTGTACGCCTGGAGGTCGACGACATCATCAATCGTCTGCTCGACGGTGTCGTCCAGCGAGTGCGCCGCGAAGTGCCCTGGCGGGCCGGTGCGCGTGAACTCTTGGCCGAACTGAATGACGCAGAAATCCCGTGCGCCCTGGTCACCATGAGTTGGACGCGCTTCGCCGACGCTGTCGTGTCCGTACTTCCCGAGGGGACGTTCGCGGCCGTCATCAGCGGCGACATGGTGACCAACGGCAAACCGCACCCCGAGCCATACCTGGCGGGTGCACGGGCGCTGCGTGTACCCCCGCAACACTGCGTCGCGATCGAGGACTCACCCACCGGAGTGCGCAGCGCCGTCGCCGCCGGATGCATCACGTTCGCAGTCCCCAACGTGGTCGACATCGCACCGGGCGCTGGTTACACCGTCGTGCCGTCGCTCGCCGACATCCCACGCTCGGTCCTCGGCCTCGACTCGGGCAAGCACTCGGCGACGCGCACTCCCCAACAGCGCCACCGTCGCCGTCTCGTCGGCACCGGACTCACGCTCGCGGCGGTACTCGGGCTCGGTGCGGGCGCTGCGCTGCTGGTGCGCGAGAAGGGCACTCCCCCGCCGTACCCCGACATGGCCGTGAGCACCTGGGCGCCGTACTGGGAACTCCCTGCCGCCACGGCCAGCATTGCGGCCAATGGCGGCACGCTGCACCAGGTGTCCCCGTTCTGGTACACCGCCGTGGATGCCGCCACCGTCGCGTACGCGGCGAACATCACGGTTGACGACACCGTTGCTTTCGCTGCAGCGGCGACGGCCTCAGGTGCCGCAGTGATCCCGACGGTCACCGACGGCACGGGTGCCGGCACGATGGCGGCGCTGCTGGCCGATCCTGCGGCACGCTCCACCCACGTGCAGGCACTGGTCACGATTGCACGCGGCTACGACGGACTCGACATCGACTACGAGAACTTCGCGTTCTCCGACGCATACGCGACGTGGGAGGCAACCCGCCCCAACTGGGTCGCGTTCATACAGGAGCTGGCCACTGCGCTGCACGGCGAGGGCAAGCTGCTGGTGGTCACCATCCCGCCCGTGTACGACACGGAGCGCACACCAGACAGCGGGCGCTGGGTCTACGACCCGGAGGCCATCGGCGCGGTCGCCGATTTCGTACGCGTCATGGCCTACGACTACAGCGTCGAACTCCCCGGACCGATCGCTCCCATCACGTGGGTACAACAGGTGGTGCACACCACCAAACAACTCGTCGGCGACGACTCGAAGATCCAGCTCGGCATCCCGCTCTACGGTCGCAACTGGGTGACAGCCACCACCGGCACCTGCCCCGCCGACACACCTGGCCGGGTCAGCCCCACGCAACTCGAGGTCGCCGATCTGCTGCAGCGTTACGCCGTGAAGCCCACGCACAGCCCGGTGACCGGCGAAGCGGTCTTCACGTACCAGCGCCCCGACGGCACGGGTGCCTGCACCCAAACTCGCGAGGTGCACTACATGGACGCCGCGGGTGTCCGTGCCCGGCTCGACCTGGCTCGCACCGAGCGCATCGGCGGTGTAGTGCTCTGGGCGATGGGCTTCGATACCGCCGACACGTGGGCCGCCATCGCCGATGTGTCCCGCCCGCGGGCGCCCGTCGCGACGCCCTGACGTCCAACACCGGCCGGAATATTTGCGCCCACAAATGTGTTGCCACATTTGTGCGGACACTTACTATCCAGCGGGCAGACGACCGATTCGTCACCGACGCCGGCTGGCTCTATTCGCTGCACAACTTCAACTTTGGCCGCCACTATCACGCGCACCACAAGGGTCACGGACTGCTGGTGGTGAACAACGACGATGTCGTCGCCCCCGGGCAGGGGTTCGACACCCATGCTCACCGCGACATGGAGATCGTCACCTGGGTGCTTGCTGGGCGACTCGAGCACCGCGACAGCGAGGGCAACCACGGCGTGCTCTACCCGGGCCTGGCCCAGCGCATGAGCGCCGGTACCGGCATCCGCCACAGTGAGACGAACCCGAGCCCCGACCAGGCCGTTCACCTCGTGCAGATGTGGGTGCGGCCCGACAGCACCGGCGTGCAGCCGGGCTACGAGCAACACGACTTCAACGACCAACTCAGCGCTGGCGGCCTGGTGGCCATCGCCAGTGGTCAGGGCCATGAAGGTGCTGTCTCGATCCACCAGACGGGTGCCGTCCTGTGGGGCGGGCGATTGAAGGCCGCCGAGAGTGTCACCATTCCGGCGAGCGTCAATGTGCACGTGTTCGTCGCCCTCGGCAGCGGTTCGATGGTCGGGGCCTGTCAACTCGACACCGGCGATGCAGTGCGTCTCACGTACCGGAGCGAAGGTCACGACGATGGACTGTCCTTCTTGGCGGGCATGGAAGGTGCTGAACTACTGGTATGGGCCACGGACTAGAGGATCAAGAACGAGCAACGCTGACGGCGCGACGCGACGCGTTGCGCGAACAGCACCTGTTGCCACGCGATCGTCGACCGCAGTCGAGTGCACGCGGCGTTCATCACACAGCGATGATCAGCAGCGACGTGGAAACCACGATCCGCTTTTATCAAGATGTACTCGGCTTCCCATTACTGGAGATGTTCGAGAACCGCGACTACCTGGGCAGCACCCATTTCTTCTTCGACCTCGGGCACGGCAACACACTCGCCTACTTCGATCTGCCGGGGCTCGATCTCGGGCCATACCAGGAGGTGCTCGGCGGCCACCACCACCTCGCCATCTCCATGGAACGCGCCGAATGGGAACGGGCGCGCGACCGATTGACCGCTGCGGGGATCGAGCACGCGCACGTCGACGGTTCGTCGCTGTACTTCCGCGGACCCGACGGTGAACGTCTCGAACTGATCAGCGACCCGCTGCTGGAGATGTACGGCAAACCCGTCGGCTGACTCCGACTCGGCATCGACCCCCCTGCGGCGACGTACCATCACCACATGGAACACCACTTCGCGTCCATCTGGGAATCGATCTCCGACGTGCTGGGGGACGACACCGCCGTAGTTCACGGCGATGTCCGCCTCAGCTGGGCGCAGTACGACGAACGCGCCGCCCGACTCGCCGCCGCCTACACCGCTGCCGGGCTCGGTCCCGATTCGAAGATCGCGCTCTACCTGTTCAACGGCAACGAGTACCTCGAAGCGCACTATGCCGGGTTCAAGATGCGCGGCGTGCCGGTGAACGTCAACTACCGATACATCGACGAGGAACTGCGCTACCTGCTCGACAACTCCGATGCCGAGGCCCTCGTGTTCCACTCCTCACTCGGCGACCGCGTCGAGCGCGTCCGCGAGCGAGTACCGAACGTCAAGCTGTTCATCGAGGTCGACGACGGTGCAACAGGTCAGGTGCAGGGTGCGCTGAGCTACGAAGACGTGCTCGCCGCCAACCACCCCATGCCGCGTATCGCCCGCAGTGAGGACGACACGTACATGCTCTACACCGGTGGCACCACCGGCATGCCCAAGGGTGTGATGTACGACATGGGTAGCCTCACCCGGTTCTTCGAGGGTCTCGGCTTCCCCCTGCTCGGCCTCGTGCCGCCCGAGGATGCGGCCGATATCGCCGGGATGATCAAAGAGGTCATCGACGGCGGTAACCGCTTGATCAGCCTGCCCAGCGCGCCACTGATGCACGGCACCGGCATCTGGCTCGGGGCGATGGTGCCGCAACTCGGCGGCGCCACCATCGTCACGTTGCAGAGTCGCTCACTCGACGCCAACGAGATGCTGAGCACCATCCAACGCGAGTCGGTCACCAACCTCACCATCGTCGGCGACGCCTTCTCCAAGCCGATCCTCGCGGCGATCGACACGGCCATCGCTCAGGGGCAGCCCTACGACCTGTCGGCACTGAAGATGATCATCTCCTCCGGTGTGATGTGGACCGCTGAGGTCAAGGAGCAGCTCATCGACCGACTGGAGCAAGTGATCCTGCTCGATGCGATGGGTTCGTCGGAGGGCTCGATGGGCACCAGCATCTCGATGAAGGGTGTGCCGCCCTCCACCGCCAAGTTCACCAAGAACCCGAACGCCAAGGTGTTCACCGACGATGATCGCGAAGTCGTGCCCGGCTCGGGCGAGATCGGCATGGTGGCCTCCGGCGGCATGGTGCCCACCGGCTACTTCAAGGATCCGGAGAAGTCGGCGCGCACGTTCCGAACCATCGGCGGTGCGCGGTACTCGTTCCCCGGCGACATGGGCATGGTCAGCGAGGACGGGTCGTTGATCCTCCTCGGTCGCGGCAGCCAGGTGATCAACTCCGGTGGGGAGAAGATCTTCCCCGAAGAGGTGGAGGAAGCCGTCAAGCGCGTCGAGGGTGTCATCGACTGTCTGGTGGTCGGCGTCGACGACGAGAAGTTCGGTCAGGCCGTCACCGCCGTCGCCTCGATCACACCTGGGGTGACGGTCACGGAGGCGCAGATCATCGCCGCCGTGAAGACCGATCTTGCGGCGTTCAAGGCACCCAAGCGCGTGATCTTCGTCGCCGAAGTGCCTCGCGCCCCGAACGGCAAAGCCGACTACAAGGCTGCCCGCTCACTCGCCGGTTAGCCCTCGCCACCACGGTGAACCCCTCGCCACCGACGAACGGGGTCAGTCCGCGAACAATGTGTCGAGGACTCCCCCGCGACGAGCGGTGCGCCGCTGGGCACCGGCGACGCCGTACAGCACCTGACCCGTTGAGTTCTCGGTCGTCGTGACCGTACCGTCGCTGAGCAGCCCGCGAAGTGCAGCATCGACATCGATCGCGACGTGTAGGTCCGCGAGCATCTCGCTGGTCGCCGCACCCTCACGCGATAGCCAGCGGTAGATCGCTCGCTCGCCGGACGGGCGATCGAGCATCCCGGCAACGCCGGCAGAGATCGCCAGGCGATGCAGACTGCGGACCACCACTGTCGTACGTGCGTGGGCCGCCGTCGGTCGTGGAGCGACACCCGAGGGATCGAACTCACCGAAATAGCCGCCAGGACGAATAGTGGCCATTCGTCGGTCATCTCGGGAAATATCGACGATGCCGTCGACCAAGATGTAGATCCGGTCGGAGGGCTCACCCTCGCGGTAGATGATGGCGCCCTCATCGAACCGCTCAGACACCAAACGCTTGGAGAGACTGGCCAACGAGTCGTCGCCGAGAGCGCTGAGCGCGGGCACCGAGGCCAGATCGCTGATCGAGTCGCTGCCCTCGACAAGTCGAGTCCACAGGGCGGCAAACCAGCCATCGTTGGCCAGAAGTTCTGGTCGTGTGCCGCGCTCGACGATCGAGCCATCAGCAATACACAGCACTTGGTCCTCGTCGTGGAGCACATCGAGGCGATCCGTGGTGTAGACGACGATCCGGCCGTTCATCTCCGACCGAAGGACTCCCCAAAGGTCTTCGAACACCTCACGATCCAGGTGCGGTGATGGGTCGTTGAGCACCACCACTTGAGCGTCGCTGAGCAACTGCCGGGCCACGCCCAGGCGAACACAGATCTCGAGCCTCAGCGGCGAACGCACCTGACCGATCACCGTGTCGAGTCCAAGTTCCTGCGCGTTGAGCCATTCGCGAAGTCCGCATCGGTCGACAACCCGCTGCACCTCGTTCGCTGGCGCCGTGGGCCGGAACCAGGTGAGGTTGTCGTGCACCGTGCCCTCAAACACTGTCGGCTGTGCCGGCAACACTGCGATCTGGCGGCGCAGCTCATCGCGTGAGATCTCAGCAAGGTTGACATCGTCGACCAGCACCGTGCCGAGCGACGGATTCTCCAACCCTGCGGCAAGGTCGAGCAACGTCTCGATACCGCTCGCAGATCGTCCCACCAGCGCCGTCCAGCGCTGTCGATCTGCGGTAAACGACACTTCATCGCAACACGGCGTCTCATCCGGATAGTTCGCAGCAACTGCCGTGAAGACCAGCCGTTCTGGCGAAGCGGGAAATGCGCGAGCCACCGTCGGCTCGGGGCGGCGTAGCGGCGCCGCAAGTACCCGCCGGAGGCGACGCATGTACGGAGCAGCCTCTTGTAGCTCCACCAGGACTGCCGGCAACGAGTCGAGCGCAGTGGCGACTTCTTTGACGTACAGCACGATGGCCGTTGCTTCAGCCAAGGACAAGTCGTTGCGCAGGAACCCGACGATCGCGATTGCGGCAAGGACGGAGAACTGCCCGAACCCGAACGCTGACAGATGGAATGTTTCCCCAAATGTGGTGACCCGGCGCGCCTGCCGCGCGACAGCATTGGCCCGCTGAGCGAACCGAGAGCGCTCCACCACCTCGGCGCGCAACGACCGGGTTGCGGAGGCAGTCGTGATCGAATCATCTGCGGCTTCGGTGAGTGCGGTGTTGAGGTCGAGTCGTGTCCGGATCGCCTTCGACCACCGGCCGGCAACAACGCGCCGCAGCACTTCGAAGGCAACGATGACCCCCACCATCAACGCCCCAGTGGACGGATCGATGAAGATCAAAATGACCGACGACAGCACGACCGCAGCAATATCGGCAACTCCCTTGGTTTGAGCCTTGAGCAGCGCTGACTGCACGTGCTCGGGGTAGGTGGAAGTTCGACTCACCATGCTCGGTCGGCCCATTGCACCTGAGGTGACGAGCGCTGTGTCGTGCACCCGTTCGAACACCGCGTCCTGCAATCGGCGCCCGCTGGCCAGGATCGTTCGAGTGGCGAGTGCCACGACTACGGCGCGCAACGCAAAGATCAGCAACACCAAAACGGCAAAACGCTCCAGGTCAGACGTGAACTCATGGTCCTGCCAGGCGTTTCGCTCTGATTTGGCTCCGCTGTCGACGAGCAGCGAGTTCACGATGTACGTGAACGCTCGGCTGGCGACCTGATTTGTGTTGGCGCGAGCCTCGGTGCGCAACACTTCGAGATCGTCTCGAGTCACCTGAGGACGGGCGAACACTTCCGCAACAGCAAGCTCCCAGTCGGCGGTGGGCTCATCCACACCAGCAAGAAGATTTGTCCGGTACGAGACCCCTGGTGGGAACAGTGCGTCGAGCGCGAGTTCGGAATCTACGAGGAGCACCTGATCCTGCGTCGCTTCAATGGCCGCTATGACGGCAGCCTGCTCAGCGGGTGTGGTGAACTCGGAGGCCAGCACCGAACCAGTCGCCGCACGTACCGCGGCAGGTTGCAGCACAAGTCGTGCAACTTGCGCTTCCGCATTGCTGGAGTTCAATGCAGTATCGAGCAGCCGACCAATCTGCAGCGGTATCAGCGCTGTCAGCGCGAAGCATGTGAGCGACAGCACCACCTGCACACCCATCCGTCCTCTACGGCCGCGTGTAAAGGGCCAGAAGGCACGCACCATCTCCCATGTCCGCGCCTCGCCACCGAAGTCGGGATGCAGCCGTTCAAGACCCGACCCATTCGGTGAGTTCACAGGTCGGCCAGGAGCTCTGCCGCCCGTGCCGGGATTCGCTCGCCACGAATCCGCATGGTGACCCGCCAGCGCGGCTCGCCGCCGAGGCCACCGACTCCGTTGGACAGCTCCTCGCAGAAACCTCGATCGGCGAGCCAACGGGCCCGGGACTCGGCCTCGGCCGAATCCACACCGAGCGCTGCCGCCAGTCCCGCCACCGTCATCGCTCCCCGGCGAACGATCACTCGCTGCGTCTCGCGGAGTTCAGCGGGCATCTCGAGCAGTTCGATCATCGAACGATCTGGCAGCGCCAGTGCGATCGAGCGGGTGATGCTGACGGAGAGTTCCGCGTCGCGCACGGTCAGTTCGTGGTTGTGGCCGCCGGTCGTGCGAGCATCATCGAGGCCGTGCAGATGCAGCCCGCCGATGACCTCGCTCGTTCCGAGGTCTGGAAACCGGAACCCGACGAACACCCCGTCGAAGTCGTGGTACTCGAAGCGCACTTCGTCGGTTGCACACACTTCGGCGTACGGCCGGTACGGCGGAATCTGCGCCGGCACGCTGCGTACCAGAACACGCGAGAAGTCGCCTTCCAGCCGCACCGCGACCACCCCGTCACCAAGGGAGGAGTCCACGATGCGCTCGATCTCGGCCGCGACCTCGGCTCGATCCATGTCGCGCAGCCGCACACGCAGAGGGTCTTCCATTGTGGTGAGCACCACGAAGGGCGTTCGGGCATCCAGCGGAACCCTGTTTGCTGCGCCGGTGGAATCGACCTGCCACGGCACGCCGTCGACGATGACGAGTTCACCATCGAGTCGATCAAGCGTCCCGAGGCCGTGGTCGCCCGCAGGCATGACATCAGCGAGTGTGCTGACGGCGTCGTAGCCGCCGTCCAGCAGGACATGCGCCAGCGTCAGTTGGAAGACAGCGTCATCGGTCGAGCAGGCCCCTGCGGTGCCGCGCCGTCGCTGCAGCGTGACTGCAGCCGCAAGTCCCGGATCCAGCCCCATTGGTCAGCGGGTGGCCGCAGACTTTCGGAACGACGCGAGCCAGCTGATGTCCGGACCGAACGCCGTGGAGGTGGGATCGCCCACCGTGCGCAGATAGGCCGCTTCGAAGGCTTCCTGACCCACGCCGAACTCGGCGGCGATACGGCGACTGCGATTCCGCGGCAGACCGTGCCGGAGCGCCATCTGATGGAGCACCTCGGCGCGGAGTCCCAACTCCTCAGGCAGGAGCACCTTCCACGAATCAACAGTGCTCTCGAGGAGCCTGCTCGCTGCCGACTTCGCCCGCCGACGGGAGTTACGGAACGACTCGATGAAGGCCTCATCGGCTTCTCCAGGCAGCGCACGGCGCATCAGCTCTGGGTCGGCCTCATAGATCGCGTAGAGCATCCCGGCGGCTTCCGGTGCTGCCGATGCGAGGACCGCGCTGCGGTCGCCGATGCGCCGTGCTTCCTGTTCCAGCAGGAACACGATCGCTCGTGCCCGGCGAATCCGTGACAGCCCGCCCCCGAGTATCTCCTCACGGCTGAACAGCTCGTCCGACATTGGTGCACCTCCGGTAAGCGCAGCACAGATTGCCACGGTTAAACTTAGGCGACCTTATCTGGCGGCGCGCGCTGCCGGAACTACCAGGAGGAACCTCCGTGACCAAGATCGTGTCAGTCCACTCATTCCGTGGGGGAACAGGGAAGAGCAACACGAGCGCGAACATCGCCGCGCAACTGGCGCTCGCAGGCAAGCGCGTTGCGGTGGTCGACACCGATGTGCAGTCGCCGGGGATCCACGTGCTGTTCGGCTTCGACGAAGAGATGCAGGGCAAGATGCTCAACGACTACCTCTACGGTGGTTGCCCGATCGTCGACTGCGCACACGATGTCACGGAAAAGGTCGGCGCCACCTCGGGCGTCCTGTACCTCGTCCCCGCCAGCATCAAGGCCGCCGACATCGCCAAGGTGTTGCGCCAGGGTTACGACGTGGAGTTGCTCAACGAGGGCTTCCGCGCACTCGTCAAGGGTTTGAACCTTGATGTCCTCGTGATCGACACTCACCCGGGTCTCAACGAGGAAACCCTCCTCTCGATCACGATCAGCGACACCCTGTTGCTGATCCTGCGTCCCGACAAGCAGGACTTCCAGGGAACCGCCGTCACCGTCGACATCGCCCGACGCCTGGACGTGCCGGAACTGTTGCTGCTGGTCAACAAGGTTCCGTCGCAGGCCGATCTCGCCGCTGTTGCCGCAGATGTCTCGCGTGCGTACGGTGCGGAAGTGGCCGGCGTTCTGCAGCTGACCGAAGACATGGTCACCAACGCGTCGGGCGGACTGTTCAGCATCACCAGCCCCGATCACCCGTGGTCGCGCACGCTGGCTGCTGTTGCTGCCCGCGTCGGCGCCTAACTCACCGCCAGAAGTGATCTCGGCCACAGCCCCCGGCACCGCCGAGGGAATCAGCGTCCTCGTGGGCGCCGCACGCGCCGCGGCAGTTGCACATGGGGCCATCGACGATGTCGCTGGCCTGGCTGTTCGGGTGATGGCCGAGGCAGCGCTCGGCCGGCGCCCACTTGCGGGGCACGACGCGCTCTCCTTGTCCATCACGTTGGCCGGCACAGAACTCGTGCTCGCTCTACGCGACCAGGGAGAACCAGTCAGCTCGCCCCCGGTGACGATGTTACGAATGGTCGACCTCGGCTTCCTCGACACTGCCGATGCACGAACTGATGGCACCGGCAACGTCACCGAGGCACGTCTGCCGTTGCCATCGCACACTGTGATGCTCGACGACACCGACCTCGAAGTGCTCGACGACGAGACGCCGCTGAGCGACGCACCTGTCGTCATGCGCCCGCTCGAAGCGGACGACGCCGCCGCGCTCACGCGTTGCATCTACCGCTGCTACGGCTGGACCTACCCCAACACCGATCTCTACTTCCCCGACCGGCTGGCCGCCTCAATCCTGAGTGGGCAGCGGGTCGGTGAGGTCGCTGTCGATCCCAGTGGCGAGGTCGCTGCTCATTGGGGGGCGGTGTTCGTGGCTGATGGTGTCGTCGAGACTGGTGCGACGGTCACCGACCCGAGGTTCCGGCGACGCGGTCTCGCCAACGACCTCGGCGAACGGTTGCTCGAGCGCCTCGTCGCCATGGGAGTGCGCGGCCGAATGCGCGAGCCGGTGCTCACCCACCCGGCCACACAACAGATCGCACTGCGCGAGGGTGCGCACCCCGTTGGTGTCTATCTGCATGCCAGTCCGCCGCTGCAACAAGTGGGAATCACCGACGGAATGCTTGCCGAGCGCATTTCTGTCAGTGTCTTCTTCAGCCCGCTGGCAGAGATGCCGGCCGCCGAGGTGCACATTCCGGCCACTTTCGAGCCGTTGGTGCGCCGCATCCTCGAGCCCGCTGGCTGGCCGGTCTCCATTGCGGCGGCGCGAACGAATGACGCGCCAGAGCGGTCAGTGCTCCGGGCGTCGTACACCGCCGAGCACCGCACCGGTGGCTTGGTAGTGGAGATCGTCGGTACCGATCTTGCTGACGCAGTCGATGACGCGCTGACCGGACTCCGC
>CAIXHI010000135.1 GCA_903919215.1 uncultured Acidimicrobiaceae bacterium | reverse complement strand
GTGTTCCCGATGGCGCTCGCGTTCCTCGACGCACCCGACGACGTGGTCGAAGACGTCGTGCTCGGCCAGGCGGCGCTGACCCACAAGCACCCGGCAGCCGGCTGGGGTGCATGGATCGCCGTCGAGATGATGCGCCGCGCTGTGAAGGGCGACGACCCGCTGGCCGCTATCCCGCTGCTGCTCAGCCGCCTGCCATCAGATGTGCGTGGCCGCTTCGAGCAGATGCTCTCACCCGACTGGTCGCCCGACACCGACGACACATCGAACGGCAACGTGTGGGGCTGCCTCGCCCAAGCCGTCTGGTGCCTGCGCACCACGCACTCGTACGAAGGTGCGGTCACTGCTGCGGTGCGCCTGGGGGCCGACGCCGACACCGTTGCCTGCGTCACCGGTGCGTTGGCCGGCGCCCGCTACGGCGTGCAGTCCATCCCGTCACGGTGGGTCACCTACGTGCACGGCACGCTCGACTCGCCGCGAGGGACACTCGTCCACCGGGCCAGCGACCTGCAGCAGTTGGCGCTGCGCCTCATCGGCGTCGCCGACCACGACGAAACCCCGCCGGAGTATCCGGCTGGTCCCACCGAAGTTGCGCCCGGTCTGTTCGCCGCCGACCTGCTCGGCGCCGCCACTGTCCCCACCGACTGGGGTGTCGTGTCGCTGTGTCGCACTGGCGACCGCTTCCTGCAGCACCCGGTGCGCCGGCAACTGTTCCTCATCGACGAGGACGCCTCACACAACCCGGGTCTGGCGTTCGTGCTCGACGATGCGGTCGACGCAGTGCAGGCATTCCTCGCCGAAGGCCACAACGTGGTCGTGCACTGCCACGGCGGTCGCAGCCGCACGGGGCTGGTGTTGAAGGCGTGGAAGATGCGCACCGACCACCTGACCGAACGCGAAGCACACGACTGGCTCACCAGTTGCTGGCCCCGCTATCAGGACTACAACCACTCGTTCGTCGACCACCTGCGCACCCTCGAGGAGCGCTGAGGTCGCCCGCTCAGGCGGCGAGGGCGAACTGGATGGCGCGCAGCGCAGCGGTGCGCTTGCGGCCCACGGTCTCGCGGGCCAGGTGCAGCATCGCTGCGACTTCCTTGATGGAGTAGCCCTGACCATCCACCAGCAACAGCACGGTGCGCTGGTCGGCGGTGATCGACTGCAACGCCTGGGCGATGAGGCGGTCGTGCTCGATGCGGTCGCTGACGCCCTCGGCCAGGTCGGGCAACCGCTTGGCGACGGCGTCGAGGTTTGTGGCGGGGTGCGGGCGGCCGGGTCGGTCGGCGTAGTGGCCGCTGTAGCTGGTGGAGTAGGCGCCAGCGGTGGGCACAGCCTTGCGGCCGGCCAGTGCGCCGCAACCGGCCTGCACGTTGTCGTGGCGGATGAAGCTGACGACAGCCCGACTGCCAGCGGCGCGCACCAGGGCGTAGACCACCGGGTCGGTGTAGGAATGCATCACGTGCTCGACGTTGTTGTACAGGGCCAGGGTCTCGGCGCTGACGACATCATCGAGGTGAATGCCCCAGTACTCGCGAACGAGCAGTCGGTACAGGCGCTGCGAGAACGTTTCGACGTACATGTGGACCGGGTTGGAGGCTGTCGACCGACGGCCGACGACGGTCTGAAGGTTGTGGAATGAGTAGTGAGCCAAGTGGCATATTCCCTTCCGCCCGCAGGCGTGCCGTGTGTGAAAATGGAGTAGCGTTCTTACCACGACGAGGTGATGGGATATTCCCATTCTCGTGTAACGAACGCCGCTGCCAATGAAAACATCTTACTCCATTTATCCATGGTCACGCAAGCCGAGCTTGCAGATTCTTGTCGGCTCGACCGAGCTGAAGGCCCTGCTCAAGCTGGCCAATCCGGCCGTGGTGACCAACTGGCGTAGCCGCTACCCCGACTTCCCCGGTGAGCGCATCAGTGGTCGCCAACCACGTTTCGACGCCGTCGAAGTGATCGAGTGGCTGCAGCACTCCGGGCCGCGCAACACCGAGGTCCGCACGGTCGTGCCGGGAGAGTGGTGGAAGCGCATCGTGCAGGCGTTCTTCATCTCCGCAGCCGTCGACTCGCCGCGCAACACCCTGATGGCGCTGCTGCTGCTCGATCAGGCGCTGCGCAGCAGCGACCTCCCGCAGCCAGAAGCCGGGCGAATGCTCGCCGAACTGCGTGAGATCGAACCGCCGCGCGGTATCGGCACCCGCAGCCGCGCCGCCAGCGCACTCGCGGACGCTGCCCGCTGGGCAGAACGCAGCGATGCTCGCCTGCGCGGACTCCTGCGTGACCCGCTCGACCTGATGCCGGAAGATGCCGGTTATGCGCTCGACGTGCTCGACGCCATCGAACACACCAGCGACCTGACCGGCGCGGCCCGACTGCGCTCGGTCATCGGTCTCGACCGAGACGGCCACCCGAAGATGCAACAACGACGCACCCGCAGCGCTGTCGCTGAGCTGATGGTCACACTCGCAGAATTGCCACCCGGCGGCAGCCTGCTCGACCCCGCCGCCGGCGAAGGCAGCGTGCTACTTGCAGCCGCCAAGCGTCAACCCGGTGTGGAACTGTTCGGCCAGGAACTCGACACCGCCACCCACGCCATCGCCGCCACCCGATTCATCCTCGAACGTGTCACGGTCGACTTCGCGATGCCCGAACACGACTCGCTGTTCGACGACCAACACGCCGGCCGACAAGTGAGCGCTGTGGTCATCGACCCACCGTTCGGGCCGTCGGCACCGTCGCTCACCCGCTGGCTCGAACACGGCCTGGGTCATCTGACCGAAGGTGGCCGACTGGTGATCTCGCTCCCGCTCGCCGACGTGATCGCGGTGGGCGAGCGGCGCCGGGTCGACAAGCACCTCGCACACTCCGTCGAGCAAGCGGCGCAACGTGGTGCGCTTGCCGGAATGGTGGTGCTGCCCCGACACACTCGCAAGGAGGTCGGCGGGCCGGTGCTGCTGTGCGTGTTCACACGACCCGATCCGGCGAAGATGCCAGCGCGCCAAGTGCCGCTCGTAGTGGTGCAGAGCCGTCCACGTGAATCGGGTCTGGAGGACGTGGTCGCGCTCACCGAGGCGCTCCAGCAACATGGATTGCACGGGATCCGCACCGACAAGCGAGGGTCCTTCGACGTGCGCCAGCTGTACGCCGTCGAGGCGTTGTCCGACGCTCAGCGCATCCTCGACGAGCCCGAGCAGGACGAGTCGCGAGTGCAGCTTGCCCCGCCCGACCCGCCCACCCAGATCGCAGTCCGCAAGCTGATCGCCACCTCGGAGACCTTGCTCGCCGCGCTCGGCTCGCTCGACAAGAACTCGGGCGACGAGACGGTGGACACGATCCTCTTCGAGGCGCTGCGCGTCAAGAATGCCCTCAGCGTCCTGCGGTTCGAACTCGGCATCCGCTGACCGGCCCGCTCAAAGCCGACCCTCAGGCGGTGGAGTTCTCCCGGCTGAACACGCTGAGCAACGGGGCGAACCGTTGCGCATCGCTGATCACGTCGTTCACCGCCGCGATCAGCGACACGAACTCGCTGAGTCGGGTATCGACAATCACGTGCACCGTGCCGTCGATGAGCACGAACCGGCGACCCTCGGCGGCGACGTTGATCGAGTTCAACTCCCGCAACAGCTCGACCGACTCTTCGGCGCCGGACAGCACCGGGGTGCTGACGCGGGCAGTGTCGGGGTGCCCGTGGTGCAAGGTGATGCGCACCGGCCGGTTGCCGGCGGTGATGAGCCACTCCGTGAGCCGGCGCTCCTGCACCCCCCACGGCTGCTCGGCACACAGTGTGTCGAGGCGCTCGCCCCACCGCTCGTCGAGCGGGTTCGTGATCTTGGTGACCAACTCCCAGCCGTCACCGATGAGCGACAACAGTTGCTGATCGTCGTCCTCAGTGTCGGTGCCGACCGACAACAGCAGGTCGTCCGATGGCGAGTCGGGAACGTTGTCCAGGAAGCCGCAGACGATTGCGTGTGCGATCGACACCGTCGGGGAACCCACCTCATGCACGCCGGTCGTGGCCTGGGCATCGACCCGGAACGTGGAGCGGCTGGAAACGATGTCGTTCCAATCAACGTGCAAGGCAACGTGGTGCTCATCGATGTTCAACCACATCGGCGGCGACGGCCACTCGATGTCGTTGCCACCGCTGGGCACCATGCGTGCCGCACTGATGATGCGGGTGAAGCTCGCCTCGGACACCTTGGTGTGCACATCACCGGTGAACTCGGCGATCTGCGGCCCTTGCCCGGCCTTGGCGACCAAGTCGATGGCCAACGACACACCGGGATAGGCGATCACGGCGGTGCCGTCGATCACGTCGAAGAACACCGGCGAGTGATCGGGTGCTTCGGCGAAGAAGGGCAGCCGGTCGCTGATGGCGATCCACCCGAACGTGGTGCGGTCATGCGACTGATTGACCTCGTGGCACATGTAGCCGAACTCGTTCGCCACCACCCACGTGCGCTGGTCGTCATCGACCCGCAGCCACACGCAACCGCCCTGCAGTTCCTTGCACCGCAGGGCCAACAGCGCGGCCCGCACGGTGGCGATTTCCTGCGGGTCGATCTCGAACATCGGCCCGCCGCTCATCGCGGCACCGTCAGGTGGATGCTGGACCCAGCGGGAGCCGGCATCGGCCCTGGGGGAGTGGCGGGGCCGAACAACGTCGGGCCACCCTGCACCACGGTGACGTGGACGCGGCGACCACCGGCGATGTCCTCGAGCAGGCAGACCAGACGGTCGAACGCCTTCCACGAAATCGGGGTGAACTCAACCGTGCCCTCGCCGTCGGTGGTGGCCCACTCGGCCGGCACCGGCATGCCGAGGTCGGCCAGCGCCCGTGAGAACCGGCGCATACGAGGATCGATGGCCATCGCCTGGTGGTAGGCGGCCGCCAGTACTTCTTCGATCTCGGAGATGGCATCGGGGTCGTTCATCACGGGGTCCTTTCGGGAGCTTGGCGAAGCTTCGAACGCAACGGGGCCTTCGGAGTGTGACGTTCAGGCGGCGAGCGCGAACGACGGATTCTCGAGGGCCGCGAACGACCACGGCGCCGAGCCTCAGCGACATAGGGAACAACGCAACGAACCACCCCAGGTGTGACGCCTCGGGGGCGCTGGTTTCAGTGGCTGAGTTGAGTGGCGCGCGGCGGTGCGTCGTGGAGGGTGATGCCCCGCAGCAACCCTTGCGCCGCAACCTGCACCGTGGTGTCTGCCTGCACGCGCAGGCGGTCGGGCAGCGGCTCGACATCTTCAAGTTCGAGCAGGCCAGACGTGAGCAGATCGACCAACGCCTCGGACAACGCATCGGGCAACACCGACTCGCCAGCCGCCATGCGTTCGGCGGCGCGAATGACGAGGAACTCCTCGAGCCGCTGGTGCCCGTCGGCCGTCCGCGACCACACACGGCGGGTGTCGTCGTTGGGTGTGTCCTCGATCGTGCTGGCGGCCGGAACCGGCCACGACACTTCCCCGACCAACACGTCAGCAGCCGGCCGATAGCGCAGGCGCACGACGATGGTCGGCT
>CAIXHI010000134.1 GCA_903919215.1 uncultured Acidimicrobiaceae bacterium | reverse complement strand
GTTCATGCAAGGCCGTGAAATCACGTCGTTTCGAGCGACCGAGATGGATCACCCGGTCCTTCAACGAATCGGCCTGCGCGGTGTGGAGGCGGAAGACCTTGGAGACGCCAGTGGCGACGATGGCGTCCATCAGAGGGTCTCCGCCAAGTTGCCCTCGTGGCGGTCGAAGAAGCGCAGCGCGACGGCCAGCAGTGCAATCGAGACCACGGCGATGATGGCGATGTTGCGCAGATACCAGAGTGGGCCATCGGGCGGGAGCAGGTTGCGGCCCGGCACATGGTCGGTGCCGTACAAGGCTCGCTGGAAGATGATGACCACGGAGGTGACCGGGTTGGTGAGTGGCAGCCACGTGGGCAGGTGGTGGTTGCTGAGCCAACCCTGCAGCCGGATGTACTCGTAGATGATTGGGTTGCCCCAGAAGAACGCGACGAGGGCAAGGTTCAGCAGATGCTGTGTGTCGCGGGCGTACACGTTGGCCACCGACAAGATGAGCGCCATTGCGGCCAGGAACAGTCCGAGTGCCAACACGGCGAGCGGCAGCAGCCACACGTAGGCCACGTCGATGTGATGCTGCACCACGATCAACACCGCGGTCAACGTGCCGAGTTGCAAGCAGAAGTGGACGAATGCCGAGCCCAGCGTGGCGAGTGGTAGTACGGCGCGGGGGAAGTTCACCTTGCCGACCAGGATGGCGTTCGCAGTGATCGACTCGGTGGAGGTCGTCAGCGCCGTGTTCACGAACGTCCAGACGACGAGGCCACTCATCAGCCACACGGGGAAGGCCCGGAACCCCTGACCGAGGATCGAGAAGGCAATGCCATAGATGGCGAGCAGAAACAGCGGCTGGATCATCGACCAGACGAACCCGATACTCGAGTTCTTGTAGCGCACCTTCAGCTCTTTTTGCACGAGCGTCGCGAGCAACTCACGAAAGCTGATGATGTCGTGAACGTGCTGCCGGATCGTCCGCTTGGCGGAGATGATGCGCAGTTCCGTGGAGGCGCCTCCGATGGTGCTCATGACCCGCCCATGCTACCCGGCACCTCCGTGCAGACTGGCGCACGCCGCTAGCGTGAGGGCATGTCCGACTCTGACGAGATCGAGCGTTTGCGCGCTGAACTCGCGGCAGCGCGCGCCGAGGCCCGCATGATCGTCGAAGCGATCCCGCTGGCCGTCAGCCGTCGTGCTGCGTTGCGTTCGCTGTGTGCTGATCTGGTGAGCCCCAGCGCTTGGTGGTCCGGGCTCCGCGGGTTGGTGGCCCGTACGCGCAGATGACGCAGCTCGACGATCTTCACCGTCGCGCAGCGGCGCTGACGCAACGACTCGACGTCATTGCCCGCGACCTTGCCGACGTTGCCGCGGCGGTGGGAACACCGGACGCCAACGACAGCGGCTCGCTGCCCGATCTCGGTCTGCTCGACGCGGAGGTGGCGCGGCTCGAACGTGCGGTCGCGATCGCCCGTCGCCGGCAACTCGTGCGCACGTTGCCGGTGCGAGGGCGCGTCGCGCTGTTGCGGCATGTGCTCGCCCGACTTCGTCGTGCGTCACCCCCGCCGGCGGCGCCCCAGGAAGTTGCGGCCCAGGTCGGCACCGCTCGCGAACGTGAGGCAGCCATCGGCGAGCGGTTGGGTCGGCTCATCGTGTTGCGCAGCGAACTCGACCGGGCACAGCAGGATGTCCTGGTGTCGTATCGACGCTGGATCTCCCGGTCGCTCGGCGCTCGCCAGGTACGCCGCCGCGGTGCGCGGCGAGGACGGGTGGCCGCGACGAATCCGCCGCTCACGCCGCGCGTGTCGGTGCTCACCGCGGTCTACAACACACCCGAGCAGTTGCTGTTGGAACAACTGCAGTCGGTGGCCGGTCAGACGTTCGTCGACTTCGAGCACATCCTCGTCGACGACGGGTCTCCCGACGGCACCGTGCGGCGCGTGCTCGATCTGGCAGCGACGGCAGATCGGCGGCGCGTCGTCGTGCATCGTGCGGTCAATGGAGGCATCGTTGCTGCCAGCCGCGACGCGTTGCAGCGCGCCCGTGGCGAGTACATCGCGCTCGTCGATCACGATGATCTCCTCGACCCAGTCGCGCTGGAACAGATGGTGGCGGCGCTCGACGCCAACCCTGAGGCGGTGATGGCGTACAGCGATCACGACATCCTCACGGTGAGCGGCCGGCCGTTCGACCCCTTCTACAAGCCCGACTTCTCGCCCGAGCGACTCCGCGGACAGAACTACATCACCCACTTGGTCGTGGCCCGCCGTGCAGCGGTGAATGCCGTGGGCGGCTTTCGTGATGGGTACGACGGCGCCCAGGATCACGACCTCGTGTTGCGGTTGGGTGAGCTTGGTCCGGTCGTTCACGTACCCGGGGTGCTGTATCACTGGCGTCAGGCGCCCGACAGCGTTGCCGCTGACGAGAACGCGAAGCCGTACGCGTTCGATGCCGGCCGCCGTGCCGTGGCCGATCACTGTGCCCGTGTCGGTATTGAGGCGACGGTTGTGCACGGCACCCTTCGGGGCACCTACACGGTCCGCCGGCGACTCACGTCCACGCCGCTCGTCAGCATCGTCATCCCCACACGGGGCAGCAGCGGGGTCGTCTGGGGCAAGGTGCGGCACTACGTGGTCGACGCAGTGGCGTCGATCGAGGCGCACAGCACCTACCCCTCGGTGGAGTACATCGTGGTCGCCGACTCGGTCACCCCACCGGCCGTGCTCGCGGAGTTGGCCAGAGTGGGCGGTGCCAAGCTCCGCATCGTGCCGTTCGAGGAACCGTTCAACTTCTCCCGCAAGTGCAACGTCGGTGCTGAGGCGGCAGCCGGTGATGTGCTGTTGTTCCTCAACGACGACACCGAACTGATTGCCCCCGACAGCATCGCTGAGTTCGTCGGGCACCTGCAGTCCGCGGATGTCGGCATGGTGGGCGCCCGACTGCTCTTCGCCGACGGACGCCTGCAGCATGGCGGTCACCTGTATGCCGATGGACCCATCCATTCGCTGTTCGGGTGGCCCGGCTCGGCGGTGGGGCCGCAGCGCATGTGCGTGATTCCTCGTGAGTGCAGCGGCGTGACCGCGGCGGCGGCGGCGATGCGCCGTGACGTGTTCGACGCGGTCGGCCGCTTCGACGAGGCGTTCCCGATGAACTTCAACGACGTCGACCTGTGTCTGCGGGTGCGCCGCGAGCACTACCGAATCGTGTGGACGCCGGCAGCGCAGTGGTACCACTTCGAGAGCGTCACGCGAGTCGCCGGACACACCCAGGCCGAACTCGACCTGCTCCTCGGTCGGTGGCGCGAGGAGTTGAACCACGACGTCTACTTCAACCCGTGTCTGCTCCCGGGACGCAACGACTGGTTGCCGCGGCCGATGCTTGCAGGAGTATCAGCCGACGTCCTCGGCGGCCGCTGAGCGCTGCTGTCAGACGGCCAACGGGTCGTCGGCTTCGGGGTTGATGCCGTGGCGGGTGATGGCCGCCTCGATCTCCTCGGCGCCGCACAAGCCGTCGGCAGCGAGTGCGCTGAGCACTCCGACGACGACATGACCGGCGTCGACCTCGAAGTACCGGCGCAGTGCTTCACGGGTGTCGCTGCGCCCCATACCGTCCGTGCCGAGTGGCAGGAACGTGCGGCCGGGGAGGAAGCGAGCCACCTGCTCGGGCACGACCTTCATGAAGTCGGTGACGGCGACGACTGGCCCTGGTGTGTCGGCGAGCAGTTGCGACACCAATGGCACGCGGGCGTGCTGGCTGGGGTGCAGGCGGTTCCAACGTTCGGTGGAGAGGGCCTCGTCGCGCAGCGCCTTGTACGAGGTGGCCGACCAGAGATCGACGCCGATGCCGTGCTCCTCGGACAACTCCTGTGCGGCAGCGCGCGCCGCACCCTGTGCCGAGCCGCTGAAGAGCAGCGTTGCCCGACGCTGGAAGTCGCCCCCGGCGGCCTTCCAGCGGTACAGGCCGCGGATGACGTCCGCTGGCTGCAGGCCTTCGGGCATCGCTGGCATCGTGTAGTTCTCGTTGTAGAGCGTGATGTAATAGAAAACATCGCGTAGCTGGGCGGGTGTGTCGGCGCCGTACATGCGCTGGATACCGGCCTGCACGATGGTTGCCACTTCGTAGGCGAAGGCGGGGTCGTACGCCTGGCACGGTGGCACCGTGCTGGCCAGCACCAGCGAGTGGCCGTCCTGGTGCTGCAGACCTTCACCGGGCAGCGTCGTGCGGCCAGCGGTGGCGCCCATCAGGAAGCCGCGTGTACGTGCATCCGCGGCCTGCCAGATGAGGTCGCCGACACGCTGGAAACCGAACATCGAATAGAACGTGTAGAACGGGATCGTGGCCACCCCGCGGGTGGCGTAGGAAGTTCCGGCAGCGATGAAGCTGGCCATTGCGCCCGCTTCGTTGATCCCCTCTTCGAGGATCTGGCCCTTGGCCGATTCGCTGTAGCTGAGCAGTAGGTCGTGGTCGACGGGCTCGTACTTCTGGCCCTGTGAGGCGTAGATCTTCAGCGCCGGGAACAGCGAGTCCATTCCGAAGGTGCGGCCTTCGTCGGGGATGATCGGCACGACGTACTGGCCGATGTTCTCGTCGCGGGCCAGGTTGCGCAGCAGGCGGGTGAAGCCCATCGTGGTGCTGACTTCCTGTTCGCCCGAACCCTTGCGCAACTCTTCGAACGTGCTGTCCGTGGGCTGGTTCAACACCTTGCGCGGGCGAATGATGCGCTTGGGGATACTGCCGCCGAGCGCCCGGCGACGTTCCATCATGTACTGGTACTCGATCGTGTCTTCACCGGGTCGGTAGTACGGGATGTTGTCGTTCTCGAACGCGCTGTCGGGGATCTCGTCCTGCAAGTGCAAGCGGTCGCGCATCGCGATCAGCTGCTCGCTCGTCATCTTCTTGATCTGGTGCGTGGCGTTGCGGGCTTCGATACCGGGGCCGAGTGTCCAGCCCTTGATCGTCTTGGCCAGGATCACGGTGGGCGCCCCGGAGCCGAGGTTCTCGGTGGCGGCCTTGTAGGCGGCGTACAACTTGCGGTAGTCGTGGCCGCCTCGGGGCAGGTTCTCCAGATCGGTGTCGCTGAGATGGGCCACCATCTGGCGCAGGCGCGGGTCGGCGCCGAAGAAGTTGTCGCGGATGTATGCGCCGTTCTCCACCCCGTAGCGCTGGTACTGACCGTCCACTGTGGTGTTCATCTTGTTCAGCAGGACACCGTCCTTGTCCTGGGCCAGCAGAGCGTCCCACTTCGAGCCGTGGATGACCTTGATGACGTTCCAGCCGGCGCCGCGGAACGTCGCTTCGAGTTCCTGGATGATCTTGCCGTTGCCGCGCACCGGGCCGTCGAGACGCTGCAGGTTGCAGTTGACGACGAACACCAGGTTGTCGAGCTTCTCGCGGCTGGCGAGCGAGATCGCGCCGAGCGTCTCGGGTTCGTCGCACTCACCGTCGCCGAGGAACGCCCACACGCGACTCTGGCTGGTGTCGTCGAGTTCACGGTTCAGCAGGTAACGGTTGAACCGTGCCTGGTAGAGCGCGGTGATCGGGCCGAGGCCCATGCTGACGGTGGGAAACTCCCAGAAGTCGGGCATCAAACGCGGGTGCGGGTAGCTGGACAGACCCTGGCCGTTGCGGCCGATCTCGCGGCGGAAGCTCTCCAGATCGGATTCCTCCAGGCGGCGCTCGAGGAACGCTCGGGCGTACACGCCGGGGGCCGCGTGCCCCTGGAAATACACATGGTCGCCGGCGGTGCCGTCGTCCTTGCCGCGAAAGAAGTGGTTGAAGCCGATCTCGTACAGGCTGGCCGAGCTGGCGAATGTGCTGAGGTGGCCGCCGATGCCATCGGCGTGCTTGTTCGCGCGCACCACGGTGACTGCCGCGTTCCAGCGGATGAAGCGGCGGATGCGACGCTCGATGTGCTCGTCGCCCGGGAACCACGGCTCGGATTCGCGGGGGATGGTGTTGATGTACGGCGTGGTGACGGTGGCCGGGAAGCTCACCTGGGCTTCGCTGGCCCGCTCGAGCAGCTTGGAGAGCAAGAACCGGGCACGCGACTTGCCGTGCACCTCGATCACCGCATCCAGGCTGTCGAGCCATTCGGACGTCTCGCCCGGGTCGGTGTCGGGAAGCTGATTGACGAAGCCGTCGAAGATCATGGGTGGCAGTCTGCCAGGGCTACCCGCCGGTAAGGACTCGCTAGCGTGGTGATATGAAGCGATTCGCTGTGCTGCCGCTCATCGTGCTCGTCCTGACCGCATGCTCCGACGACGCCAAGCCGGCTGCCTCGACCGTGCCGACTGGCAACACGGTCATCTCGTACCAGTTGATGACGGCGATCGAGGGCAAGGATCTCATCGACTCCGGTGTCGCGCTGACGATCATCGATGTGCGCACCCCCGACGAGTTCGCGACCGGCCACCTCGAGGGCGCGGTCAACAGCGATATCGAGGGTGGCCAGTTCAGCACGTACATCGCCACGCTCGACAAGACCGCGACGTACGTCCTCTACTGCCACTCCGGTCGCCGAGCGGCCCTCGCCGCGCAGGCGATGGCCGACGCCGGCTTCACCGATGTACACGACATCGGCAGCATCGCCGACTGGCAGGCCGCCGGATACCCTGTCGTGCAATGACCTCCACCACGGCCACCACCGTCTACACCGACGGTGCGTGCGCCGGAAACCCTGGCCGAGGTGGCTGGGCGTGGGCCGTGGCGCCCGATGGCGCGACGTGTGGCAGTGGCGGCGCGCCGCACACCACGAACCAGCGGATGGAACTGCAGGCAGTGCTCGAGGCGCTGAAGGCATTGCCGGGCGACATCACCATCGTCAGCGACAGCACCTACGTCGTGCATTGTTTCCGCGACCGTTGGTGGGTGAAGTGGAAGGCCAATGGTTGGCGGAACTCGAAAAAGGAGCCGGTGGCCAACACCGACCTGTGGATGCCGCTCGTCGAACTGGTGGCGGCCCGTCAACCCACGTTCAAGTGGGTGAAGGGACACAGCGGCAACCCGATGAACGACCTCGTCGATCAGTTGGCAGTGCTCGCCAGCAACGGACCGTTCGACGAGGTGCCCCAGCCCGCCCGCAGCGGTGACGGGACTCAAGCTTCGTTGTTCGACTGAACTCAACCCACCGACGGGTCGCGCCCCATCGTGCGTAGCCAGCGGTAATGCGACCTGACCGCTGCGGTGATACTGGGGTGCACCTTGTACTGCACGCCTCGCTCGGCACAGGTGGCGCGCAACTGGTGCAGCTCGAAGTCCGGTCCGCGGCGGGGGGCGGCGGGGTCGAAGAACTCGGCGATGTCCACGCAGTGGGCGAGTTGGAAGATGTTCGCCAGGAGGAACCCGACCGACCAGGAGATGGCGAGGTAGAACGCAAGCACGCCCCACCAGGGGTGCAACAGCATGGGGATCACGAGTGCCCAGGTGAGGTGGATCGCCTTGCCGAGCAGGATCAGTGCGACGTCGCGAGCGCGAGGTTTCGTCGGCAGCGGGTGACCGCCGACCTGTCCTTTCACGAGTGTGGCGAAATCCGACATCACGAACCACTGCAGGGTGAGGAAGCCGTACAGCACCCACATGTAGACATGCTGGTAGCGCTGTATCGGCTTCCATGGCTGCTGCGGCGCGAGCCGGGCGAGCGGCATCTGGTCGATGTCGGTGTCGAACCCGACGACGTTCGTGTTGCCGTGGTGCAGTTGGTTGTGCTTGAACCGCCAGAGGTACGAACTGGCGCCGAGTAGGTCGGAGCTCCAGCCGGCCACACGCGAACGCCGGGCGTTACGGCTGAACGCGCCGTGGTTGCCGACGTGCATCACGTTGGTTGCGGTGGCCACTGCCGCCACGACGAGCACCATTGCAGCGACCACGCGCAGCCAGAACCGCATGGGGGCGAATACCAGGGCGCAGTAGCTGCCGACTCCTAGTAGGAGGATGAACGCGGTGTTCCAGTGCAGCCGTCGGCGACCGCGTTCGATCATTTCCGAAGACGGCATCATCCTGTGGGTCAGGCTCGATTCCATGGCCCCTCCAGTTCAGCGTCGCGCCGACTGTGGTCCAGTTGCAAGGCCCGCGTATCGTCGCGGGTATGGACATCAATGGAGCAAGTGCAATCGTCACGGGTGGCGCGTCGGGTATCGGCGCTGCGTCATGCCGTCTGCTGGCCGCCAAGGGTGCGAAGGTCGTCGTGGCCGACGTGCAGGAGGAGAAGGGTCGTGAACTCGCCGACGAGATCGGCGGAGCGTTCTGCAAGGTTGACGTCACCAGCACCGACGACATCATCAACGCAGTCGAGATGGCCAAGAGCATGGGCCCGCTGCGCGTGTTGGTGAACTCGGCCGGTATCGGCTGGGCACAGCGCACGGTGGGCAAGGGTGGCTACGAGGCCGCCGCCAACCTCGATGCGTTCAAGAAGGTCATCGCCATCAACCTCGTCGGCACGTTCGACTGCATTCGCATTGCCGCCACGGCCATGAGCACCAACGAGCCGCTGGAGTACGGCGAGCGCGGCGCGATCGTGAACATCGCCTCGGTTGCAGCGTTTGATGGTCAGATCGGCCAGGCCAGCTACTCCGCCAGCAAGGGCGGCGTCGTCGGCATGACCCTGCCCATCGCTCGCGACCTCGCCGCTATC
This sequence comes from uncultured Acidimicrobiaceae bacterium, assembly GCA_903919215.1. Taxonomy (GTDB): domain Bacteria; phylum Actinomycetota; class Acidimicrobiia; order Acidimicrobiales; family Ilumatobacteraceae; genus UBA668. The sequence goes on along the minus strand of CAIXHI010000134.1, from coordinate 2,354 downwards.
GGCGTGCGCATCAACACCGTCGCCCCCGGCCTCATCGACACCCCGATCTACGGACACGGTGAGGGCAGCGAGGCGTTCAAGGCCAACCTGCAGAAGGGTGTGCTGTTCCCGCAACGCCTCGGCGATCCGGCCGAACTGGCCTCGATGGTGATCGAGTGCGTCACCAACAGCTACATGAACGCCGAGACCATCCGCGTGGATGGCGGCATCCGCATGCCACCGAAGTGATCGCCGTTCACGTCGTGTAGTCGGCGTTGATCCGCACGTAACCATCGGTGAGATCGCAGCCCCAGACGGTGGCCGTGCAGTTGCCACGGCTGCCGTCTGGCGCAGCGAGCGTCACGTGGATGAGTACATCGTCGCCGCGCATGTACTCCGACAGTGCCGCCAGGCCGGTCTCGTCCAGCAGTGCCGGGTAGACCTCCTGCGTACCGAAGCGGATGACGACCGTGTCCTGATCGACCTCAGCGGCCGTCGTGCTCTTGCCCACGGCCATTGCCACCCTGCCCCAGTTGGGATCGGCACCGTGCACCGCAGTCTTCACGAGCGGTGAGTTGACGATCGCCTTGGCGACACGCTTGGCCTGCTCGTACGACACGGCGCCGTCGACGGTGACCTCGATGAGCGTTTCCGCGCCCTCGCCGTCGCGGGCCACCTGTTTCGTGAGCGACTCGGCGACTGCGTAGAGGCCGGCGGTGAACTCGGCGACGCTGATCGGCCCGGCGGCGCCACTGGCGAGGATGACTGCGGTGTCGCTGGTGGACGTGTCGGTGTCGACCGAGACGCAGTTGAACGTGCGGTCGATGACCGAACGAAAGGCCGCGTCGAGGGTGGCGGCGTCGAGTGCTGCGTCGGTGAAGAACATCGCGATCATGGTGGCCATATCGGGCTCGATCATGCCGACACCCTTGGCCACGCCGACGATGCGTACATCACCGATGCTGGCCGAGGCCGTCTTCGGAACAGTGTCGGTGGTCATGATGCCGCGCGCGACCGCTGCTGCATCCGTGCCCGGCAGGGGAGTAGGGATCGCGGCGAGACCGGCGCGGATGCGGTCCATCGGGTAGCGACGCCCGATGACGCCGGTGGACGCGATGAGGATGTCGGTCGGTGCACACCCGAGGTTGACGGCGACCCCCGCCACCACCTCCTGTGCGTCGGCCAGCCCGGCAGCGCCGGTGGCGACGTTGGCGTTCTTCGACAGTACGACCATCGCTCGTGCCGTTCCGCTGGCGACGTGGGCGCGGCTGACGATCACGCTGGGGCCGGCGAAGGAACTCTTGGTGAACACGCCAGCAGCGGTGCACGGTGCATCTGCCGCGACGATCGTGAAATCGTCGGTGGTGTCCTTCACCCCGACATTGGTGACATAGGCGTGAAAGCCGCGGGGGAGTGGGAGCGCCTCGCTCATACGGCCTGCAGGGCGTGGAGGTGCTCGCGCACGATGAGGAACAAGTCTCCCAACTGCTGTGCACCATCGTTACCGATCGGTTTCAGCAGGTGGCGGCGAACGCTGGCCACGTGGTGCGGTGCGGCTTCATCCATTTTCGAACGGCCGGCGGCCGTCAGGTGCGCGTACATCACACGACGGTCGCTGGCGCATGACGCCCGCTCGACCCAGCCGACCTTCACCAGGCCGTCGAGGCGGCGGGTGAGACCGCTGGGTGACAGGCGCAGCGCTCCGGCGAGATCGCACATGCGCATGCGATCGTCCTCTGCTTCGGACAGGAACACGAGCACCTCGTAATCACCCATCGACAGACCGTACGGCGCGAGATCGGACTCGAATGCGGCCATCAGGTCGGGGAGTGTGGTGATGAAGTGCCGCCAGGCGGTCTGTTCGGCTGCGGTGAGCCATTGCGAAGGCATCCGAACAGGGTAGTCAAAGATTTGTTGCTGCCAATAGTTGTGGACACAATGATTGTGGGGTAATAATGACCTACCTAGTCAGGTATCACCCAGAGGAGACACCCCCATGTCCACCGCATCCAACACCGTCACCGCATCCAACCCACTCGCCGCACTCACGGCCGGCCCGTGGACCGTCGACGCCGGTCACTCGCACATCGGCTTCGCCGTGCGCCACCTCGTGATTGCCAAGGTCCGCGGCCAGTTCACCGAGTTCACCGGCACGATCACGGTCGCCGACGACGTGTTGCAGTCCAAGGTGGAGGCCACCGTCGTCGCCAACTCGATCGACACCCGTGACGAAGGCCGCGACGGCCACCTCCGCGGCACCGACTTCTTCGACATCGAGCACAACCCGACGTGGTCACTCGTCAGTACGGGAATCGACGCTGCGGGCAGCAGCTACGTGCTCCACGCCGACCTCACCATCAAGGGTGTCACCAAGG
>CAIXHI010000133.1 GCA_903919215.1 uncultured Acidimicrobiaceae bacterium | reverse complement strand
GGATCAGCGATGGTCGCCTTGTAGTCGACGGACGATGAGCGCACGACCGGCAAGTCGGCAGCCTCGAACAGTTCGAGTGTGGCCTTCTCCAGCGATCCCTTGGGCAACACGAGCTTGAGCACGCCTCGCAGGCTACCGGCGGGGCCTCAGTGGGACGTAGGGGTATCGGCGAGCAGCCGAACCGCGTGCGGCAGCACGTCGAGAATCGCTGCCAGTTGTTCGACGCAACCCTTGGGCGAGCCGGGGGTGTTGCAGATGATCGCCTGACCGCGGATGCCGACAATGCCACGCGACAGACGGCCGAGCGGGTTCACCAGCCGCATCGCTTCGGCCAGACCGGGCGCCTCACGCTCAATCACCTGACGAGTTCCCTCGGGCGTCTGGTCGCGCGGGGCGAAACCGGTCCCCCCGGTGCTGACCACCAGACCGGAGAAGCCCTCGGCCAGTTCACGGAGTGCCGCCGCGACGTTGTCGGTGCCATCGGCGACCACGGTGTGGGCGACGACATCGAACCCGTGGGACTGCAACAGCGCCACCAGACCGGCCCCGCTGGCGTCCTGCCGGGTACCGGCAATCACGCCGTCGCTGACGGTGAGGACCTTCGCCTGCAGTGCTGATTCGCTCATGAGTCGCGACGGTAGCGAATGACCACCATGCCGTCGGTGCCCGCGTGGTGGGGCAGTACTCTCCAGCCGTCGCCGAAGGACTGCCACTCCCCCAGCGGGCGATCCGTGATCGGCACGAACCCTGCTGGCACAGAGTGCTCGATGGACTCTTCGGCGAGCAGCGTGCACACGCTGTAGGTCAACGTGCCACCGGGCTTCACCAGCGGCGCCGACTCGGTGATAATGCGTTGCTGCAGGGCGGCGAGTTCAGCGATGTCGTTGGCCTGGATGCGCCAGCGGGCATCCGCACGGCGACGCAACGTTCCCAGGCCGCTGCACGGGGCATCGATCAGCACATGGTCGGCGCAGCCGGCCCGAAACGGGCTCTGTGTCGCGTCCGCTACCACGGGAACTGCGGTGGAAGCCGCGACACGAACGATGTTGGAGGCGATGAGGCCGACGCGTTGCGGCTGTAGGTCGGCAGCGATCACGAAGGCGCCGATGCTGGCGATGCCGGTGGCTTTGCCGCCGGGAGCGGCACACACGTCGATGACCAGCTCACCCTCATCGGCGGGAACGGCGGAGACCACCCATTGTGAACCGAGGTCTTGGGTGTAACCGTCCTCGCGCTCGGTGACCTCGGGCGGTTCGTTCATGATCGCCAGCGTCACCATTGCGTCTACCTCGCCGAGTTCGGCGATCAGTCGCTGCACGATCCAGTCGGGATAGCTGAGCCGCACGGCCTCCGACGGCCACTGCAGCATTGGCGTGTCGGACACGCGGCGCAGTACCGCGTTCACGAACCCCCGGGCGCGGATGGGCGCCAGTTCGACGGTCTCGCCGACCGCAGCATGCGCAGGCACCCCAGCAAAGTGAATCTGGTAGGCGCCCAGACGCAGCAGCGTGCGTACCTCCGGCGATGGCTGCTGCGACACGAAGCGATCGATGAGCGCGTCGCATGCACGCCGCATTCGGGTCGTGCCGTACACCAGCTCGGTGACGAAACGGCGGTCGCGGTCGCTGAGCCCAGAGTCGGCCAGTTCGGCGGCCGTGACGAGGTTCGCGTACGCGCCCTCGTGATCGATGCGCTGGAGGCAACGCATCGCCACGGCGCGCGCCGAGAGCTTGGGAGGAGCAGGCCGCGGCGCAGGCTTGTTGCCGCCGCGGTGGCGTCCGTGCTGGGGCCTGTTCATGCGAACGTCTCGCCCTGCTCGGGGCGGGCGCCGCGGAGGAAGTCGGAGGCAGCCATCGGCCCCTTGCCCTCCGGCTGCACCGTCACCGGGGTGAGCACCCCGTCGGTCAACGTCGCTACGTGCACCTTCACTCGCTTCCCGCGGAATGTCGTCCATGCGCCGCCGAGTCGGACCAGGCGGTCGATCTGCTCGGCTGGCTGCGACCAGTCGATCCGCAGCTCGTCCGGTGTGATTTTGGCTGCGTAGAGCGGCACACCCGACTGCGGTACTGGCGTGGGCAGCGGTGCCGCCAGACAGCGCACCAGCTGCTCGGTGCCGGCAGCCACGAGCACTCGCCGCAAGTCGTCGGCGGTATCGGTCGGCCCGATGGGAGTTCGCACAGTGTCGTACACCGGACCGGTGTCGAGGCCTTCTTCCAGCTGCATCAGGCAGGTCGCGGTCTCGGTGTCGCCAGCGAGCAGCGCGCGCTC